>CAMOHV010000412.1 GCA_946615275.1 uncultured Verrucomicrobiota bacterium
GCGGACCGCTTCAAGCTTGACGCTGGTCCGAGCGAGCAGGGCCCGGCAGGCGTCGGCAAGACGGCCGCCACGATCGCGATGGTCGCGGCGCTCATCTCGATGGCCCTCGTGGGCGCCGTCGCCGCGCTCATGTACGTCAACTGGGACCTCATAAGGGACGTCTGATTTGAGGGACGTCATGCTCTCGCCCCGCGCGCGCGCGGCGGTGCGTCTTGCGCTGGACGAGGATCTCGTCTCGGCCGATCGGGTCTTGTCCCGCGCTCCGTGCGACGCGACGTCTGAGGCGCTTGTTGATCCCGACGCAGTTGCGGTTGGGGAGATATACCCCAAATGCGACGGGGGCTGCGTCGTGGCAGGCGCGACGGTGGCGCGGGCGGTGATGCGGGCCGTGGATCCTCGCGTCAAGGTGAGGATATTGAAGCCTGACGGTTCGTTCGCCAAGAAGGGCGAGCGCATACTTGAGTTCCGCGGCAGGGCGCGCTCCATACTCGCGGCGGAGCGCACCGCCCTCAACTTCATGCAGCGGATGTGCGCCACGGCCACGTTGGCGCGCAGGTTCGTGGATGCCACGAGGAGATGGGGCACGCTCATCCTGGACACGCGCAAGACGACGCCGGGGCTGAGGGTGTTCGAGAAGTACGCGGTCCTCTGCGGCGGCGGGTCGAACCACCGCATGGGGATGTACGACCGCGTCTTGATGAAGGACAACCACCGGCGCCTGTGGCGAGGCGGCGATCCGGACGCGCTGGACCAGGCGGTCCTCGCCGCCCGCAGAGCCTTCCCGAAGCTTGAGGTGGAGGTTGAGGTGGAGTCCCTGAGGGAGTGCGCGAGCGCTCTCAAGGCGCGGCCCGAATGGATAATGCTGGACAACATGTCGTGCGCCGACATGAAGAAGTGCGTAAAGATGTGCCGAGGCGTCTCGAAGACCGAGGCTTCGGGCGGCATCACGCTCGAGAGGGCGCGCGAGGTGGCGGCGACGGGCGTCACGGCGATATCGCTTGGATGCCTCACGCATTCCGCGGGATCGGTGGACCTGTCCCTCGAATGGGAGTCCGTTCCGGCGGGGAGGCGATGATCCGGCGCCTCTGCATAGTGGCGGGATCGGGGCAGTATCCCGAGCTGCTGGTGCGCGGCGCGCACGCGGCGGGGGTGCAGTGCGTGGATGTCCTGGCCGTTCGGGGCTCCGCCAGCCGGGCGACGATGCGCGTGGCGGACCATGTGCAGACGTGGGGCCTGGGCGAGGCGCTCTCGGGCGTAAGGTGGGTGGCCGAGCACGGCTACGACGGCGCGATCCTCGCGGGGCAGATAAACCCTCTTTCCCTTTTCCGCACGCGCTTCGACGCGGACACGCGCCGGCTTCTCGCGATGCTCACCGTCAAGAGCGCGCACACGATCTACGGGAGGCTTGTGGAGGAGTTCGAGCGCTGCGGAGTGCGCGTGCTTCCTGCGTCGTCGTACATGGACGGACATCTTCCAGGGGAGGGGATGCTCACGCGACGTCCGTTCTCGGAGCGGGAGCGCACCGACATCGACCGCGGCGCCGTGGTGGTGCGCGACATGGGCCGCCACGACGTGGGCCAGACGGTGCTTGTGAAGGACGGCATGGTGCTGGCCGTGGAGGCCTTCGAGGGCACGAACGCCGCCATCAAGCGCGGCGGCAAGCTGGGCGGCAAGGGGGCGGTTCTTGTGAAGGGCGCGCGCGAGGGGCACGACATGCGCTTCGACATCCCGGTCGCTGGCCTCAAGACGGTCAAGGCCATGAAGAGCGCCGGCGTCACGGCGTTCGCGTTTCAGGCGGGGCGGCTTGTCCTGCTGGACCGAGATGCGGTCGTTGCATACGCCGACAAGCATGGCATCGCTATCGCCGGGCTTGCGACGGATCTGCCGCCGGCGCCGTTGAGGCCGGAGGGCTAGTGACTGCGCGGCGGACGGTTGTCGACAGGCTGGAGTATCGTCCGCGGTTGATGCGCTGGTTGTATGGGGTCACTTGTCAGGATCCTGATAAGTGACCGATTACAAAAAGTTTCTTTTCCCCCTTGCGCGACGGGGCGTGATGTGGGATAATAGTAGACAAAGATTTCCAACACAAAGAAGGAGATAACAATGAAAAAGCAAAACAAAGGTTTCACACTCGTCGAGCTGCTCGTCGTGATCGGCATTCTCGGCATCTTGATGGGAGCTCTGTTCCCGGCTGTGTCAGGCGCTATGCTCTCAGCTAAGACTGCTGCTTGCTCAGCCGACGGCCGCAACATCATCATGGGCATCATCACCGCCAACACCGACCGCGAGAACGGCGGGCAGGGGGCTCTGTGGCCGCGTACCGACAAGGACGATTCGGCCGCCGACGACGACAAGGTCGGCCAGGGCGGTTTCTCCTCCACCTACGAATACTTCAACGCGCTCTTCAACATGGACACGTACGGCAACGAGAACTGGGAGCCCGAGGTGGACAAGAGCCTTCTCTCCAAACTCTACGGCCAGGGCGTGCCTGGGCCCACCTCCAGCAAGCTCGAGGCCAAGAACGTGAAGTGGATCATCGCCGCCAACGTCGAGAACGTGCCCGGCAACATGCCGATCCTCATCTCTCGCAACGTGGTCGTGGGCGACCTCAAGACCGAGGACTACGACGGCAAGAGCACCACGCCCAGAATCAAGCTCGGCCAGAAGAACGGCGCCGATTGGGACGAGCCGTTCGGGGCCGAGGCCGTCGTGCTCGTCCGCAAGGACGGCGGCGCGCAGTCTATCAAGACGCGCCAGTGCAACCCGAAGGTCTTCTACCAGCAGGGCTTCAAGCTAACCAACACCGGCAATCCGTTCCAGTACCTCAGCTCCAAGTAA
>CAMOHV010000413.1 GCA_946615275.1 uncultured Verrucomicrobiota bacterium
GCCTCATGGCGGGTTCGTAAAGCGCGGCGCAGGAATTCGCTAGCGGGCGTAGACGATGTCCGGCGGAGGCTCGGCCATGAAAGAGAGGGCTTTGCCTGTCACAGGGTGGGGCAGCTCTAGGCCCAGGGCGTGGAGAAGCAGTCTGCGCGGAGGATTCGCCATGTGACGATCCTTCGCTGCGTCGCCGTAGAGCGGGTCGCCAGCGACGGGATGGCCGAGGTGGGCGGCGTGGACGCGTATCTGGTGGGTGCGGCCCGTCTCGATCGTGAATTCCACGAGGGCGATGGCACCCTGCCTGGCGAGGACGTTCCAGCGCGTCATGGCGCGCGCGCCGTCCTTCTCCACCACTGCCATGCGCCGTGGATCCCAGGGTTTGCGCCCGATCAGCGTCTCCAGCGCGCCGGAGCGCGGCTTGGGTGCGCCGTGGAGGATGGCGAGATACGTCTTGCGAACTGCTGAATGGCTCTCGAACGCGCGCCGCAGGGCGAGATATGCGCGCTGGGTGCGCGCGAACACCATGACGCCGCTGGTGTCGCAGTCCAGCCGGTGCACCACGCCGGGACGCTCAGCACTGCCCACGCGCGCCATCTCTGGATGCTGCTTCAGGATGAGGTCGGTGAGTGTGCCGTCCTCATGGCCGGGGGCGGGGTGGACGTACATTCCGGACGGCTTGTCGATCGCCAAGATGTCGTCATCCTCGTACAAGATGTCTATTTCGGGGGCCTTCATGCTCCAGTTCTCCATGGACAGGAAGATTATACCATTTCCGGACGCGTGCTACAACTTTGATGCAAATTCGCACTTCTGTCGGCGATTGCTTGGCGGCGGAGGGGGATTTTGGTATAATCTTGCCATGAAACTTTCAAGGATAGTGGAGTGGCTGGACCGCGTTCTTGACGTCAAGGCGTTCTCGGACGTTTCTAATAATGGAGTTCAGATAGCGCGCAGAGGCGACGATGTGATGAAGGTGGCGTTCGCCGTGGACGCGAGCGTGCGCTCCGTGGAGGGCGCGGCCGCATCCGGCGCGCAGCTCCTGGTGGTGCACCACGGCATCTCCTGGGGCGGCGGCATCCAGCGCCTCGCGGGCGGCGTGTACAACGTGGTGAAGGCCGCGATGGACGCAGACCTCGCGCTCTACGCCGCGCATCTTCCGCTCGATGCCAACCGCGCCTACGGCAACAACTTCGAGCTGGCGCGCTTCCTCGGGCTCAAGAACCTTATGCGCGCGTTCGTCTACCACGGCGAGACGATCGGCGTCGTCGGGACGCTGCCTAATGGGAAGAAGGTAGGCGTGTGCTCCGGCGGGGCGGGATGCCATGCGGTTGACGCAAAGGAGCTTGGCTGCGACCTGTTCGTCACGGGCGAGGCGAGCTGGGGGGAGGTGATCGCCGCCGAGAACGTCGGCATGCCGATGGTCTGCGCCGGGCACTACCAGACAGAGACGTTCGGCGTGAAGGCTCTTGCCAAGGCGATGGCCCGCCATCTGAAGGTCTCCACAGAGTTCATCCCGCGTGATGGCGAGAATTAGAGGAGAAGTCCCATGTCCAAGGCAGAAAAGCCCGTCCAGATGACCTTCATGGACTTCAACCAGTCCTGTGGCATGAAGCTCTACGTCAACGACGAGTGGGGCGGTGTCGCCTGGCGCGTGGGCTAGAACGAGGTGTCCCATGAGTGACTCGCGGGTCGTGGCTGAATGCTGCGTATGTCCGCGCCATTGCCGCCTTGCCGAAGGCGCGCTCGGCTTTTGCCGCGCGCGCAGGGCGGAGGGCGGGCGAGTCGTCGCCGCGAACTACGGCAGGATCACGTCTCTCGCACTGGATCCGATCGAGAAGAAGCCGCTTGCGTTTTTCCATGCCGGCGAGAACGTGCTTTCCGTCGGGAGCTTTGGATGCAATCTGCGGTGTCCATTCTGCCAGAATGATTCCATTTCACAGCATGGCGTGGATGACGTGCCGTCCAGGGCCGTCACGCCGCAGTGGCTTGCGGACGCCGCGCTCGACTTCCGGCGCAGGCGCGGCAACATCGGCCTCGCCTACACCTACAACGAGCCGCTTGTGGGATGGGAGTTCGTACGTGACTGCGCGCGGGAAGTCCATGCGCGCGGGATGCTCAACGTCCTCGTCTCGAACGGATGCGCCGAGGTGGCTGTCGTGGAGGAGCTGGCACCGCTCATCGACGCCGCCAATATCGACCTCAAGGGCCCCTCGCAGGAATTCTACGATTGGCTTGGAGGCGATTTCTGCGCCGTCTGCCGCACGGTCGCGGTGCTTCACGCGGCAGGGTGCCACGTGGAGGTCACGACGCTCGTCGTGCCGGGGCGCAACGACGGCGACGCCGACATCGACGCGATCGCGGCATTTGTTGAGTCCGTCTCGCCGGAGATCCCCCTGCATGTCACGCGCTTTTTCCCGCGCTTCCGGATGATGGATGCCTCGCCCACGCCGGTCGCCACGATCCGCCGCCTTGCGTCGGTCGCCGGACGAAGGCTCAGGCACGTGCTTGTGGGAAATGCATAGTGGTCCAAAGTGGGCAAAGGGGCCTTGTTTCAGGTTTCTAGTCTATGGTTTCTGGTGGATGGCGAGCTAGAGAGAATCTGGAGACCTCCAAAGGGGCTCTCGCATGGCGTTCGAGAAAGTGCTATAATTATAGACATCAAGAACAAGGACGATAGATGAAGCTATTCGAAGACGAGATGACGAACCGCAGGTTCCATTCGCTGCAGTGGCGCATGCTCATGGCCACTATGGTGGGCTACACGCTCTTCTATTTCATGCGCAAGAACTTCAGCTTCGCCATGCCTGGGCTGGAGCAGGACTGCGGGA
>CAMOHV010000414.1 GCA_946615275.1 uncultured Verrucomicrobiota bacterium
GTCTTCACCGCGATCGGCACCACCGGAACGCCCGCCTTCTCCGCGAGCTTCGCGCCTATGGACGAATAGCCCTTGCGCGCGAACACCTTCTCGCGCGAGCCCTGCGGGAAAATGAGGAAGGAATTGCCCTCGGCGATGCGCGAGCATCCCTCCCGGAAGATCGTCATCAGATCCTCGCGAGGAGACTTGCGCCCGATGGGGACGAGCCCCATGTGGTCCGCCGCCTTCTCAAGGAACGGCAGATGCGAGAGAGACGCCTTGACGACGACGTTGAACGGGCCGTATGTCAAGAGCGCGAAGGGAAGAAGGATCGTCTCGAGGGTGGACATGTGGTTCGAAAGATACACCACGGGGCCGTTGTAGGCGGCGCGCTTCTCCCAGCCGTCGAAGTCCACGTCGATTCCAAACTTCTCGGCGGTCTGGACGGAACGGAAGCAGAAGTGCGCCCATACATCCGTGTTCAGCCAGCCAAACGCCTCGTATATGGCGCATTTGGGGAACACGCTGAACGGTCCCCACGTGAAGGTGAGCGTGGTCCACCAGCTCTTCGCGCGCGGACGCGGCGCCTTGCGCTCAGGCGGCGTGTGGTACGCGCCGGTGCGGAGCAGATCTTCGCGGAACATCTCTAGGGTAGTTGTCTTCATGGCGTCAGTCGTTGGGCTCTTCGCCCTGTTGCTCTGCAGCGTCCGACTTCTTGGCTGCGTCCTTTGCCTCGCGCTGGCGGCGGAGCTCCTCCTGGATCTGCAGAAGCGCCTCGCGCTGCTGCTCGCGTTCGGCGGCGGCCTGTTCGCGCTCGCGCTCACGCTCCGCCTTCTCCTGCGCCTCAATGTCGGCCCGCGCCTTCTCGGCGGCCTGGCGCTGAGCCGCCGCCTCCTCCTCGCGCAACATGCGGAGCTGGCGCAGACGCGCAAGCGAGCCGCCATGCGCACCCTCGCCGGCGACGCCTCCCGCGGCACCTTGGGGAGGCATGTGGAGTCTGCGCATCAAGCCGCGCCCGCGCTGCTGGTCGTCGACGCCCACTGGCGCCTTCGCCCCGCCCTTGCCGGCGGTGGCGCCCTTCTTCGTCTCGCCGCCGACTGAGAGCGTCACGTCAATACCGTCCTTGGAGAGGGTGACTGTGCCGGCGGCGGGGTCGGCGTCCTTCACGGTCCACTTCGCGGCGTCGGTTGACGTGTCGCCCACCTTGAGGTAGTAGTTGACCGGAGGCTGGGTCGTGGAATCGGTGAAGCCGGCCATCACCGAGCCCGACGGCGTCACGTTGAGGATGCTCACGCGCACCGACGACATGAGCTTCTGCTCCTCGGCGCTGATCTCGGCCTCGGTCTTTCCTCCATCTCCATCCTCGCCGCCTCCAACGCCGCCCTTGCCGGGGGGCTGAGTGGGGTCGAAGCCCGGCGGCGGGGGACCGAACGGCTGTCGGTCGATTATCGACTGGTAGCGGGCGAAACCCTCCTCGACGTTCTTCTCAGGAGCCGCGTCCTTTTCACCACCATCTTCCGCCTCCGGCCTCTCAGCCTCGGCAGCGTGAAGAGTCGCGCACATGGCTATCACCGATATGATAAACAGTTTCAGCTTCATACTGATTATTGTCATGCCGGGGGGTGAAATATTACAATTCACATGTCAGCGCACACGCACGATGGCGCCGAACTTGCAAACCTGGCTGCACTGCCTGCAGCCGGCGCAAAGCGCCGGGTCGATCTTCATCTGGAATCGTCCGGGGGCCGTCTCGCGTCCGCGGGTCATCGCTGGGCAGCCGGTCTTGAAGCACATGCCACACGCCTTGCACTTCTTCTCGTCGACCTCGCAGAGGCCCTCCTTGGTGAGCTTGGCGGCGATGCGGCAGGGGGCGTAGGCCACGATGAGCGCGCCCTCGTCGCCGTCCATGGCGTCCTTGAGCGTCTTCTCGAGCTCGGCGAGGTCGTCGGCGGAGACACGGACCACCTTCTTGTAGCCGCACGCCCTGGCGATGTCCATGATCTCGGTGACGGGCGCGGGGTCGCCCGCGAGCGTCTTTCCGGTGCCGGGGTTGTCCTGGTGCCCGGTCATGGCGGTGATGCGGTTGTCGAGCACCACGGTGGTCACGGGCGTCCCGTTGTAGTGCGCGGAAAGAATGCCCGTGATGCCGCTGTGGAAGAAGGTCGAATCGCCGAGCACTGCGCAGATGCGGCCCTTGAGGCCGGCCTTGCGCATTCCGGCGGCATTGCCGATGGACGCGCCCATGCAGATGGTGGAGTCCATCGCGTTGAGGGGCGGGAACGCGCCGAGCGTATAGCAGCCGATGTCGCCCGTAACAGTGGCGCCGAGCTTTGCCAGGACGTAGAAGACCCCGCGGTGACCGCATCCGGCGCAAAGGACTGGCGGACGCGTGGGAAGCGCGGGGTTGGGCTTCGCGGCCTTCGCCTTGGGGACGTCCTTCAGAAGCTCGTGGCGCAGGTTCTGGAGCCGGTCGGGGTTGAGCTCCAGCATGTTGAGCTCGGTCTTGTGGCCCTGCACCTTGATGCCGAGCGCGCGCACCTGCTCCTCGAGGAACGGGTCGAGCTCCTCCACCACCAGCACGTGGCGGACGGTCTTCGCGAACTTCTTCACGAGGTCAGCCGGGAACGGATTCGTCCAGCCAAGCTTCAGGATGGTGAACTCGGGGAACACCTCCTTGACGTACTGGTAGGCGACGCCGCTCGTGATGATGCCGATCTGCTTCTTGCCGGGCTCTACGCGGTTGAACTTGGATCGGCAGGCGGCCTTGGCCATGTCCTGCGCGCGCTTCTGCGCGGCGAGGCGCTGCCCGCGCGCGAAGGCGGGCACGG
>CAMOHV010000415.1 GCA_946615275.1 uncultured Verrucomicrobiota bacterium
TCAGCTCGGTCTTTGTCAGCTTTATCTTGGCCATGTCTATTCCCCTCGGCGGGGAACGGCGTATATTTTACCATTCCAGCGCCGCGAAATCAAGGCAAGGATTCGCCATTGAGGTAATCGGCCCCTCGAATGTGCACTCGCAACATAGCGCCGTGGTTGAGGAATGTCCACAAAATCTCAATGCCATCATTGTCCACAAGCAACAATGAAAATCCATTACTATTTCAGGCTGTGGGAGAGAACCTCGCAGCCGTCCGCCGTCACGAGGACAAGGTCCTCGATGCGGACGCCCAGCCTGCCGGGCAGATACACGCCCGGCTCGATCGTGACGAGCATGCCGGGCCTGAGGATCGTCTTGTCGCCCGCACGGGCCGTGGGGCGCTCGTGGACTTCGTACCCCACTCCGTGCCCGAGCGCGTGCCCGAACGCCCTGCCGTAGCCGGCCTTCCGCAGAACCGTGCGCGCCGCCTTGTCCAGCGAGCCTGCCGTGACGCCCGGGCGCACGGCGGCGATGGCGGCCTTGTTCGCCTCTAGGACAGACGCATAGACGCGGGCGTATTCGGGGGTGGGCCTGCGGGGGACGATGTTGCGCGTCATGTCCGCGCAGACTCCGTCGAGCTTCACGCCCATGTCCACGAGAAGAGGCTCGCCGCTCCGCCACACCGTGTCGTCCGGCACATGGTGGCACTCTGCGGCGTTCGCGCCGGCGCAGACGATCGTCTCGAACGCCTCGCCGTCGCCCAGCGCGTTCATGTATCCGCGGATGACGCGCTGCATCTCCTTCTCCGTCATGCCGCGGCGGAACTCCCTGCGGGCGAACGACCATATCTCGTCGTTGAGCGATTCCGCCGCCGCGATGCGCGCGATCTCCTCGGGCGTCTTGACGGCGCGGAGGTCGAGGATGTCCCCTTCCACGTCCACGAGCGTCGCATTGGGGAAGCTCTTCGCAAGCGAGAGGTAGCACGAGGCGGAGATGGATCCTTCATATCCGACGCGCTCCGGCCTCTTGATCCCTCTAGACTCCAGGAACCTGCGCGCAGCCCTTGGGAACGACGTGCTGCGCTTCACCTCGACGCACCTGAGCCAGGGCGCGACGCGGCGCACGGCCGGCACGTAGCGGAAGTCCGTGAAGATCACCGGCATCCCCTCGCTGAGGCACACTAGGCAGGCGTTGTCGCACTCCACGCCGATCAGGGAGAGAATGTTCATCTCGCCGGAGACGAGCGCGGCGGAGATGCGGCGCCTGGCCAGCCTGCGCCGCAGGGACTCGTAGCGGTCGGCGAACGGGTTCTCTGAAGCATCTCGCCTCACTTCACGGCCTCCTTCTTCTGGCGGCGAGACGCGATCTTGGCGGCCTGCGCGGCGGCAGCACGCCGGCGATGGCGCTGGACAAGCTTGAGGACGCCCCAGTACGTGATGGGCCCTGCTATGACCGCGAAAAGAAATCCGCCCACGAAAAAGGCCTGGACGACCTCGGCGCCAAGCTCCATCACCGCGTCGAACGTCCATTCGGTGTTGCAGAGGCGGGAGTAGGAGAGACGGCCGGCGAAGAACAGACGGTCCGCCAGCCAGCACTGCGCAGGATAGATGAAGAATATCGTGAGCGGGTTAGTGATGAACGTCCCGAGCACCGCGCCTATCTTGCTTCCCTTGAAGGTGAAGGAAAGCGGTATCGAGACGAGCAGCTGGAAGCCGAACGGGATGAGGCAGCCGATGAACATGCCGAGGGCCCAGCCGCGGGCGATGTACTCGGGCGGCGCCTTCTCGCGAACCATCTTCGCGTAGAGGCGAAAGCACTTGTATTTCATCCAGCCCCACATGTCCCGAGGGGCCTTCAGTCTATGAGGTGCACGAACAGTCCGGAGCGGAGCTTCGGCTCGAACCAGGTGGACTTCGGGGGCATCACGGCGCCGGCGTCCGCGATGTCCATCATCTCGCCGACGGTGACGGGATACATGGAGAAGGCGACGGCGTTGGAGCCGTCCTCGACGCGGGACTTGAGCTCGTCAACTCCGCGGATGCCGCCCATGAACGAGATGCGCGGCGAGGTGCGGGGGTCGCCGATGCCGAGGACCGGCGCGAGGAAGCGGTCCTGCAGGACGGAGACGTCCAGCGAAGAGACGACGTCCGTCCCCTCGGGGACGTCCCACGAAAGGTCATACCACTGGCCGGCGAGGAACATGCGCGCATGGCGGCCGGAAGTCGGCGTGCCGTCCGATGCAGGAACCACGGTGAAGATCTGCTGCGCCTTGGCGAGTGTCTCGGCGGCGGAAAGGCCGTTGAGATCCGCGACGAGGCGGTTGTAGGGGAGTATCTTGAGCTGGGAGGCGGGGAATGCCACGGCTAGGTACCAGCGGCTCTCGCCCTCGAAGTTGCGCTCGCGGGCGTAGCGCGCGGCGGCGGCGCTGCGGTGGTGCCCGTCCGCGATGTACGCGGCGGGGATTAGCGCGAAGCGCTCCTGGATCTCGTCGGCGCGGCAGGAGCCATCGCGGGCGATCTCCCAGACGGTGTGGCGCACGCCGTCTGGCGCGGTGAAATCGTAGAGGGGCGCGTCGGCGCACGCCTCGGCCACTATGGCGTCGATCGCGGGGTCGTCCTTGTACGTGAGGAATGCGGGGCCGGTGTGCGCGGAGAGTATCTCGATGTGGCGCGTGCGGTCGTCCTCCTTGTCCTGGCGCGTCTTCTCATGCTGCTTGAGGACGCCTGCGAGGTAGTCCTTGGCGTCGAAGGTGGCGACGATGCCGGTCTGCGAGTGCTGGCCCATCGTCTGGCGGTAGGCGTAGTACTTGGGGG
>CAMOHV010000416.1 GCA_946615275.1 uncultured Verrucomicrobiota bacterium
CATTGAATGATGCTCCTTTTGTCCTGACGCCGCCGATTATACCAAATCGGCGGCGTTTTGTCACCTCATCTCGTCGTCGGGATCATGCAATCGCGCAATCGCAGTTTCAACGGATGATGACGGTGGTTGCAGGCGGCGCCTGGAGATGCAGGAACGCCGCCGGGGCAAGAGCGCTTGAGGAGAGGCGCGCCTCGTCCATGAAGCCGGCGAAGCTGCCGAGGCCGCACCCGCCGCCGAGTTGCCATACGCCCGGGAGCGTGTCGCAGAGAGGCGCGGAAAGCGTCGTCTCCAACGCCGGTGCGTAGTCCGCGAAGACCTTGAAGGAGCGCGTGGAGGCGTCATAGGAGACTGCGGCCTGATGCCAACGGCCGTCGGCGAGGTTGCCGGCGGCGACTGTCGCCGCGTATTGCGCCGGGCTTCCGCCGGGAACGGCGGCGCTCTGCATGGCCGCGACGGCGAGCGAGCCGTCGCCGGCAAGCCCTACGCGCCAGTCATAGGCTTCACCGCCGCCGCCGCGCCCTGCGAGGAGCACGGTCCCCGACGGCGCGCCTTCGCTCTTGAAGAACCATTCGAATGTGAACGATTCGGGATGGAGCTCGGCCCCGATGTCCAGATACGAGGTGCGCACCGCGCGCGACGAAAACCCCTGATCGGCGTACGGCGCGAACCGGAGGCATGAGGCGTTCTCTCGGATCCGTCGCCCGTCTTCGTACAGATACGCGCGGCCGGCCGGGATCGCGGACGAGAAACAAGGCCGCGGCGCGGAGCCAGACGCCTCCGCCAGCCCGCCGAACAGGCTTCCATGCCCAGCCACGTCGCCAAGCACCGTCGCCTCGGCGCCGTCCGCCCCGTCAAAGGCCCAGTGGAACACCGTGCCGCGAATCACAGGCGCTTCGGACGATGCCCTTATGAACTCGTCAATCTCCAGCACGCGCGGCGTCGCCCTCACGCACGCCAGAAGTCCTCGAAACGCCTCGTTGGCGCTCGACGTCCCGCAGCCCAGGTTCACGCTCGCGGTGGACTCCGTCGCCGCAAGGCGGTTGGACTGCGCCACCGTTCCGGAAACCTTGCTGTAGTCCACGAACATCTGCATCACGTTGTTCGTCCAGGTCACGGCCACATGATGCCACGCGTCGTCCACGAAAGACTCCGTCCTGTTGTGGTAGACGAAGGACTTCCTGTTCAACTCCTCCTGATATTCAAGCTGGTTCGCCCTTGTCGCGGGGACGGACACCTTGAACGGACAGCCCCTGAACGGAAGCGCAAGCGGCGTGCGCCAGGTAGAGCCATTCTCCAGCTTGAAGAAGAACTCCACCGTGAACTCGTCGCAGTCGTACAGCGCCCCCAGGAGGCTCGACAGCTGGATTTTGCTCCCGACCTTGTTGTCGTCCATGCCGTTGAAGCGTATGCCCTGCGGATTGGCAGCGAGAAGCCTGTCGTGCGCTGCGGACGAATAGATGTACGCGCCCGGCGCGTCGGCTGCATATTCTGGCTTAGTGCCGCCGCTGCCCAGCGCGGACGCCGTACCCCTGTACTTGCTCGCGCGCACGGCGTTCACCACCGAATCCACCTCGTCGCCTGCGGATTTCTCCTTGAACGGATAGAACGCAAGCGTTTCGCAGATGGAGTCGTCTGGGGGCTCGTCGGAGGCGACGAGGAACTCGTCCACCGCCAGCGTCCCTCGCGAAAGGCGAAGGCAGGCGATCCTACCCCTCATGGCCATCCTCTTGCTATTCTGGCAGCCAAGCATGACGCTCTTTGCCGCTGTGACCACGTTGTTGGTGATCTCCACCGAACCCTTGAGCACGCCGTTGGCGTAGCCGCTCATCGTCTTTGCCTCGTCGTCATAGACGACCGCGTAGTGGCACCATTTGTTGAGGACGGGCAGCGAGTGCTGGTGGTAGCGCTTGGGGTTGAGGTTGTCCGAGTTGTCGTGCTGCAGACATATCTGCTCCCAATCCTGGACAAATGAAAGGCGCCAGGGCTGGGCGGCGTTCACGTAGCAGACGTTGCTCCATCTCTTGAGCAGGGCCTCCTCGTTGATGAACATCTCCAGCGTGAAGCTTCCAAGCTCCGAGATGCGCGTGGCGAGACCGGCGATCTCGATTCCGCCGCCGCTGTCGACGGTGTCGGTGGCGTAGTCTGGGTCGTCGGAGAAGAAGCGTATGGAGCGGGCGTTGGACGTGATGAGATGCGTGCGCGACGAATCGGAGTAGATGTATCTGCCCGGAACATCGTCGGAATACACCGGCACGTGCCCCAGCGCGTTCACCGCGAACGCCGTGCCGGAGTACCTTGATGGATCCATCCTGTTCACGACCGCGGTGACCTCCGTGCCGGGGGAACCCTCTTCGAAAAGCCAAAGAGCCTCCGTGGTGTCCGCGCGTGACAAGAGGCAGAGCATCGCCCCGGCGACGAACGCCCCCATTCTGATCGCATTCATGTTCGCACTCATTAATTATCCTCCAGTCTTGCAGGTGATCAAACAGACAGAATTTCCTCGATTGCCGGCAGCTTCTCGTCCACGGCCGCGCGGCCAAGCTCTACGAGCCGTTCGCCGCGGCGAAAGTCGAGCGCGAGGACGTCGCCGACGGCGGGCGAGACGAGCACGTCCGGGGCGCCGCCGCCGTCGAGGGCGCGGCGCGTCATCTCGCGGTTGAAGATGCGGAAGGTCCCGAGGAGGACGTCGAAGATGTTGATCTTCGCGAAAGGCTTGACGGCGGAGGGGGACATCGGCGGGTTGATGTCCACGGCGATCACTGCGTCCGCGCCCAGCTCCCGGCACGCT
>CAMOHV010000417.1 GCA_946615275.1 uncultured Verrucomicrobiota bacterium
ACATCGACGCCTGGATGCAGCTCGCCGTGATCAAGGACGCCCTCGGCCTTGTGCAAGAATCGCAGAACGCCATCATCCAGGCCTACAGGCTGAACGCGAACGAGGCCGCGCGGCGCCTGCAGTCCAGCGAACAGCTCCAGCGCATCGCGGCCCCGCTCTTCAAGCGGAGATGACTTTGTTCTTCAACCGCACATTCCACCCCGACGAGGCAAACCAGGCCTTCACGACCGGAAGGCTTCTGGAGACGGGCCACTACGCATACAAGCCCACGGACCACCACGGCCCCACCTTGTACTACGCCGCGGTACCCATCCAGAAGGCGTTCGGGCATGGCGACACGGCGTCGCTCGACGGCGACCTTCTGAGATGCACCCCGCTCATATTCGCGGTCCTCGCGGTCGTCCTAGCGTTCCTCGCCGTCCGCAAGGCGACTAAAAGCGCCCTCTCCGCGACGTTCGCCGCAGTTCTCCTCGCCGCCGCCCCCATCTTCATGTTCTACGCGACGGACTTCATCCAGGAGATGCTTCTCGCCTCCTTCTCCGTCGGCATGCTCTGGGCCGCGGTTGGATACACCCATTCTCTTGGCCATCAACCCTCGGCGGAAAAACGCAGGTTCAAGCCAGGCACATGGGCGCTCTTCTTCGGGATATCCGCCGGCCTCGCCTTCGCCACGAAGGAGACGAGCGTCCTCACGTTCGCCGCCGCCGCGCTGGCGGCGCTCGCCATTCGTTTCATCCCGCCATCCGCGACGGACGGCGGACGACAGGCGACCCGCGACAAAAGGCCAACGGCTGACAACATCGTCCTCGCGGCCTTCGCCTTCATCCTCACCGCCATCCTGCTCTTCTCCGCGTTCTGCGAAGACTGGGGCGGCGTTTACAATGCGTTCGTCGCGGCCCCCCTTTCCTACTTCCACCGCGCGGCCGGCGATGCCGCGAGCGGCGCCAACTGGCACGTCCACCCCTGGTGGTGGTACGCGAAGATCCTTTTCTTCCCCAAGGACATCATCTATTCGCTTGCGTTCATCCCGCTCGTCGTCTATCCGCTCCTCTTCCGCTTCCGGCAGTCCAGGCTCCTCATGTTCCTGGCGCTCCATTCGCTCTTCCTCTTCGCGCTCTACTCCATCATCCCGTACAAGACGCCGTGGTGCATGCTGCAGGTGGCGGTGCCGCTTCTCCTTGCATACGGTACGCTGCTGGGCGAGATCGCGTCCAAGATCCGCCACGGGCGCGCCATCGCGGCCCCCGCCTTCGCCATGCCCATCTTCCTCTTCGCCTTCACCAATTCGTACATCTGGTGCAACCCCGATTCGCGCGACATCCCCTACAACTACGCCCACGCCTCGCCGCAGGTGAAGGACCTCGCCGCCTGCGTCGCCTCCGCGATCAATCGTGGTTCCTCTTCCGCCCAAACCATATCCCGTGACCAGAATCCAGAAACAAGAAACCAGAAACCAGAAACCCAGCAATTCATCGCGGTGTCCCTCCCCGCCTGCGACACCTGGCCCTTCCCGTGGTACAACCGCGCCCTCGAGCGCGCCACCGGCTACTGGAACGACTTCTCCTCTCTTGAGACGCTCGCGAAGAACGGCATCAAGCCGGCCGTGGTCGTCTGCCCCGCCGAGGAGGGACACAAGGTGATGCCCCTTTTCCCGCACCTGAACCGCACGCGCCGTTTCGAAATGCGCCCGCGCGTGCGCATCCGCGCATTCTGGAGCGAACCATGAGAAAGTTCTTCGACAAACTGGCAGAGCGGATCGACGACCTCGAGCCCGAGGCGTGCCGCCAGCAGCTCCGCTCACTCGTCAACGAGGCGAGCTTCTTCGAGACGACCCTCCAGTCTCTGCGCGAGGGCGTAATCGTCATCGACTCCGCCCACTTCCTCCTCTTCGCCAACGCCGCCGCCGGGCGCCTCGCCGGCTTCGACCCCGACAAGTCGCGCGGCGCGCCGCTCGAGGAGGCCCTCCCCGGCTGGGAGTGGCGCGACCTCCTGCGCATCCCCTCCGACGGCATCGACTGGACCGCCAACACCACGCGCGAGATCGAGATATCGTATCCCGAACGGCGCATACTCGAAGTCCAGTCCACGTCCTGCCAGCCAGGAATAGTCATACTTGTAAGGGACATCACCCGCGAGCGTTCGCGCGAGGCCGACACCCTAGAGTCCGGCCGCGCCGACGCCGTCCGCGACCTCGCCGCGGGCGTCGCCCACGAGATCGGCAACCCCCTCAACGCCCTCTCCCTCAACCTCGACATGCTCGCCCGCACCATACGCAAGGAGCCCGACCCCGAACGCCGCGAGCGACTCCTCTCCGACATCTCCGTGGCCCGCGAGGAGATAAAGCGCATCGACTCCATCAACAAGAGCTTCCTCGCCGCCCTCCGCCCGGTCTCGCCGGACTTCGCCCCCGCCTCCATCGCCGAGCCTCTCTCCGAGACCATGAACGAGCTCAAGCCGATCCTCGAGGAACGCCGCATCTCCGTCACGATCGAGCTGTCCCCGGCCATCCCCCCCGTCGCCATCGACCGCGCGCAGATGCGCCAGGTGTTCTTCAACCTCGTCAAGAACGCGATGGAGGCGATGAAGGACGGCGGAACGCTCTACGTCTCCGTGGCCTACGACGACCGCGACGTGACGGTATCCTTCCTCGACACCGGCGCCGGACTCTCCCCTGACGCCATCTCGCACCTCTTCGAGCCATACCGCACCACGAAGAAGCACGGCAACGGACTGGGCCTCATGATCTGCCGCCGCATCGTCCGCGCCCACGGCGGCGAGCTCGACG
>CAMOHV010000418.1 GCA_946615275.1 uncultured Verrucomicrobiota bacterium
AGGTTGTCGTAGCGGCCGCCGCCGAAGATGGCGCGGAACTCGCGCTTCGCGTCGAAGCACTCGAAGACTATGCCGGTGTAGTAGCTGAGGCCGCGGATCACGGAGATGTCGAACTCCAGGCAGTCGGCGAACCCTGCGAGGCCGGCGAGGCGGAAGAGTTCGCGGAGGTTGGCGATGGAGGGGGAGTCCGGGGCGACGAGCGCGGCGGCCTCGTCGAGCGTCTTGAGGTCGAGGATCTTGAACGCGCTCGCCACATCGGCGTCGGAGAGGCCGTTGTCGAGCATCATGCGCGAAAGCTCCTCGTCCGGCATCTTGCCGCGCTTGTCGAGGGCGAGGAACACCTGGGCGTGCTTGTCGGGGGCGATGCCGCTCGCGGCGAGGAGCTCGGAGAGGAGGGCGCGGCTCGAGACGTGCACGCGGAAGTCGGCATTGGAGAGCCCCATGCGGCGGAGGGCGTCACATGCGGCGCCGAGGACCTCGGTCTCGGCGAGGACACTCTCCTCGCCGATGATGTCGCAGTTCCACTGGTAGTGCTCGCGCTTGCGGCCCTTGGTCATGCGCTCGTAGCGGAAGCACTGCGCGATGGTCGTCCACTTGAGCGGGAACGAGAGCGCGCCCTGGCGCTGGGCGACCATGCGCGCGAGGGTGGGCGTCATCTCGGCGCGGAGGGCGATGTGGCGGTCGCTCTTGTCGAAGAAGTGGTATATCTGCTCGCCAACCTCCTCGCCGGCCTTGCGGGCGAGGAGCTCGTAGCTCTCTACGACGCAGGCGTCGTACGGCTCGAAGCCGTATGCGGCGCCGGCGGCGCGGAAGGCGTCGAACACCCTGTTCCGCCATGCCATGTCCTCGGGGTAGAAGTCGCGCATTCCGCGCGGCGGCTCGAAACTTATCTGATTGGTCGTCATTGAAAAAGAAGTTGAAAGTTGAATTCAGAAACAAGAAACCAGGAACCAGAAACCAGAAACATCATGATTTCAACAGTTCCTTCACGGCCGCGACGGCGTCGGCGGGGGCGACGATCTTCATGGCCTCCTTCGGGTCGCGGCGGGCCTTGACCTCGACGCCGCCCTTGGAGAGCCCCTTCGCGCCCACCACCACGCGCACGGTGAAGCCGATCAAATCGGCGTCCTTGAACTTTACGCCAGGGCGCTCCGCGCGGTCGTCCACGATCACGTCGATCTTCTCCGCCTCGAGCGCGGCCTCGAGCTCGTCGGCGACCTTCGCCACGGCCGGGTCGTCTGGGTCGAGGAGGTCGACCACGACCTGGAACGGCGCGACGGCGGCCGGCCAGATGATGCCGTCCTTGTCGTGGCTCTGCTCGATCACGGCCTGCACGGTGCGGCTCACGCCGATGCCGTAGCAGCCCATCACCATCACCTGCTCCTTGAGGTCGTCCGTCTTGTACACGGCCTTGAAGGCGTCGGTGTACTTGGTGCCGAGCTTGAAGACGTGGCCAACCTCGATGCCGCGCTTGATCTGCATGGGCTTGCCGCAGCGCGGGCAGATGTCGCCGTCCTGCACGACCACGAGGTCGGCGAAGTCGGCGTCCGTGAGCCTTGTGTCGCGCGCGAGGTCGACGTTCTTGAGGTGGTAGTCGTCCTTGTTCGCGCCCACGATGCGCCCCTTCGCGCCCTTGAGCGACTGGTCGGCGACGATGCGCAGCGAAGCGTCGGCGGGCTTCACGGGCCCCACGCTCCCGGCGTTCGCGCCGCTCGCCTTGAGGACCATCTCGTAGCCCGCGAGCTCGATCTTCTTCGCGCCGAGGAAATGCTTGAGCTTGACGTCGTTCACGTCGCGGTCGCCCGGGACGCAGACCATCACTGGAACGCCGTCCGCCGCGTAGATGAGCGACTTGACGAACGCCGAGCCGGGCACTCCCATGAACTCGGAGACCTGCGCGATCGTCTTCGCGCCCGGGGTGTGCACCTCTTCGTAAGTGCCTAGTGCCTGGTGCCTGGCGCCTGGTGCGCCATCAGAGCCTTCGGCACTCTGCACTAGGCACTCTGCACTAGGCACTAGGCACTGGACCTTGCGCTCGGCCTTCTCGAGGTTCGCCGCGTAGCCGCAGCCGTCGCAGAAGGCTATGCCGTCCTCGCCTGCGTCGGCGAGGACGTGGAACTCGTGGGAGAACTTGCCGCCGATGTCGCCGGTGTCGGCCTCTACGGGGTATGCCCTGAGGCCGCAGCGCGCGAAGACGCGCTTGTACGCCTCGAACATCGCCATGTAGCTGGCGTCGGCCGCCTCAAGCGACACGTCGAAGGAGTAGGCGTCCTTCATCAGGAACTCCTTGGAGCGCATGAGGCCGAAGCGCGGGCGTATCTCGTCGCGGAACTTCCACTGGATCTGATAGACCGTCACGGGGAGCTGCCTGTAGGAGCTGACGACGTTCTTCGCGAGGTCGGTCACGGTCTCCTCGGCGGTGGGACTGAGCGCGTATTCGTGGGCGCCGCGGTCCTTCACGCGGAACATCCCGGGCCCCATCGTCTCCCAGCGGCCGGAGGTCTTCCACAGCTCCGCCGGCTGGAGGATCGGCATCACTATCTCCTGCGCGCCCGCGCGGTCCATCTCCTCGCGCACTATCTGTGCCACCTTGTTGAGCGAGCGCATGCCAAGGGGCATGTACGTGTACAGGCCTCCCGAAAGCTTCTTGACGAGCGACGCACGCACGAGAAGCTTGTGCGAATCTATTTCGGCGTCACCGGGATCCTCCCGGAGCGTCTGGATCATCATCTTGGACCATTTCATCTGCTATGAACTCCTGCATTTCGCCGCCTTT
>CAMOHV010000419.1 GCA_946615275.1 uncultured Verrucomicrobiota bacterium
ACGGCTTCGAGGCCGTGAACGTGGCCGAGGACGCCGACGTCGCCTTCACCCCGGCGACAGGCACGCGCATCGGCGGACGCGGCGCGAACATCAGACTGGGAGGCGCCACGAGCGATTCGTGGAAGGTAAAGGTGGCCCTTTGGGTGGACGCCTCCGCGCCCGAGAGCTTCGAATACGTCAAGGACGTCTGGAGCGATCTCGATCCTGCCCCTGTGGTGACGACTGGCGGGGTGACGTACGACCAGATCCTCGGCTGGAAGGACGTGCGCCCGGAACAGACGACGTACCAGTTCAGGAACATCCGCTTTGGTTCTGCCTCGTCGTGGAACCGTACGGGCAGCGCGGCGACGAACGTGTGCCCATACGTTGTGCCGAACGGCATCGGAGAGAATGCGTATGTGTCGATGTACGGGAGTTCGCGCCACATGCGCGTCACATCCTATGGCACTTTCACGCGGAGGGACCTCAAGGTCGAATACGCGATCCTCGTCTTCGGGTCGCAGGTGGGCGGCGGCGGCGCCCTGTTCGCGTCCACGAACTCCGTCTTCGACCGCGCAATTCAAGGTAAGACGGCGGCAGATGCCACTGCATATTCAATCACCACCAATTCCTTCGACGCGTATGTGGACGGCGTAGCGACCAATACCTCCCTGGCTACCTTCAACGGCGGCTGGCAGATCATCTCCCTCGACACGCAGGGCGAGGCCGTGAGCGGCATCGGCTTTATGCGCGAGAACGGCTCCAACACCCCTCCCGGCCGCGGATGGACGCAGTACGCGGAGATACTTCTCTTCTCAGAGGCGCCCACCGCCGAGGAGCGCAGGGCGGTAGAGGAGTATCTGGCCGCGAAGTGGAACATCCAGCTTGGCGGCGAACCGGTCTCGCGCAGACTCGCCCTCGGGGGCTCCGGCGATCTTGCGCTTGCGCAGGACGTGGAGGCGAGCGGCCTCTTCACCGGCACCGTGAACCTCAACGGCCACAAGCTCTCGCTGCCCGCCGGGCGCGTTCCCTTCACGGAGAGCGAGATACCGTCCGAGGGGCGCGCCATCTGGGCGGACCCGTCTCTCGCCGGCGCGGTGAACCTTTCTTCCGACCCGGAAAAGCCGCTGGAACTGGAACGTCTCTACATGCGCAACGAAGAAGGGGTGAGGAACATCGAAGGCGCCCAGGCGTTCATCTCGCCGATCTACGAGAACGGCACGACCGACCGCCGCCCCGTCGTCTCCTCGGGCGCGCGCGCGGCGGGCTCCGCCGCCACGTGGCTGGACTTCACCGACTACTACGGCGATGGCTGGGGCAACACGCTCTGCCTTCGCACGCTTCCCACGGATCCGCCGGAGCAGATAGGGTCCGCCGGCAACATATCGCGCCTGGCCCGGACGGGATTCTGCGTGCTTGACTCCTCCTACGGCGGCGGCACGCCGCTCGCGGACCGCGTCAACGCGAACAACGTCATAGCGGCGCGTCCGAGCGAAGACCCGAACGGGTGGGACTCGCCGATATGGGCAGAGGCGTCGTCCAACTACGTGCGCGAGGCCGCGACGTACCTCGACGGCGTGCAGGTGGACGGCTCCACGACGGGCTTCAGCGGACGCCCCGAGCTCCTGTCCTTCCAGTTCGACAGGCAGATTGAGATCAAGAGCGTCGGCTACTACGGCGGCGACAGGCCCGCCTGGCCCAACCGCGAGGTCCTGGGCGAGATACTGCTCTACAACACGGCGCTCGACGACGAGACGCGCGAGCGCATCGAGGCGTATCTCATGAAGAAGTGGCTTGGGCGGATGCCGGAGGGTTTTGTGGACTTCCGGGGCCTCGAGGTCACGGGGACGGGCGTAGTGGAGGCGCCGTCGGTGGACGCCCTGCCGCGCTTCGCCGCCGGATTCACGGGGACGGCGGCGGTGACGGGACCGCTGGCGTTCACGATCGACGCGGCGGGCGGCGTGGCGAACGCCGTGAATGCGCCCGGAGCGACGTTCTCGCTGCCGTCGCCGTGCGCGGTGACGGTGGCGCTCGACCCCAAGACTCCGTGCGGAACGTACACGCTCATGACGTGCGCCGGATTCGGGGATGGGCAGACGTTCGCGCCAGTGGCCGTCAGCGGCCGCGAGAACGTGACGGCGCGGCTCATTGCGACTGGCGGCGTGCTGAGCCTCGAGCTCCTGCCCCACGGCACGCTGGTGATCTTCCGCTGATTATAACCCATCTTCATAAAGCCCGCCACCTTGTGGTGGGCGTGACCAATATGGTATAATACACGCCATGGATAAATGTTTCAACATCGCGGGGCCGTGCTTCCCGGACGAGCACTACATGCTGCCGGCGCTTGAAAGGCTGCCGGGCATCATGCGCATCGTCGAGCAGCGCAGCTACTTCGTGTTGCACGCCGCGAGGCAGTCCGGCAAGACGACGGCGCTCATGGCGCTTGTGGAGGAAATCAACAGGAAGGGCGAGATGAACGCCCTCTACTTCACCGTCGAGACCGTCCAGCGGTTCACTGACCCGAGAGACGGAATCCCGAAAATCGTGGAGTCGATGCGCAATGCTGTCCTGCGTCATCCAATCTTCAAGGACCTCGTCCGCGATCCCGATTCGGAAATTCCAGTGCTTCGTCCTCCTCCGCCTGGGCTTGACGTCAAGACGTTGCTCGCTATGATGTCCGAACATTCAAAGAAGCCACTTGTGGCTTTCTTCGACGAGGTGGACTGCCTTTCGGACGACACGCTCGTTACTTTCCTCCGCCAGTTGCGCGACGGCTATGTTACCCGGAAAGTCTC
>CAMOHV010000420.1 GCA_946615275.1 uncultured Verrucomicrobiota bacterium
CGCGGACGGCCATAGCGTATCGTCCCCTTCGGGATGTAGAGCACGCCCGTGTTCTTCGGCGTGGCGATCTGCCCGAGGGCCTTGAGCGCAAGCGCCTTGCCCGCCGCGTCGGAATGGCGCACCTCGATCTTGCCGGGCTTGTAGTAGGGGACCGCGGATATCTCGATGAGGCAGCCGCCAGGGGGGATGGAGTCGTCGGCAACCCACGCGACGACGTCCTCCGAGATGCGCGGTGCGAACACGACCGCGAATCCCCTGAGCTTGACCTCGTCGGGCTTCGGCTCGATGGCGGGGACAGGCGGCCTCAGCGGCCCCAGCGGAGCGGCGTTTATGCCCATCCTCACGAGACGTTCGCGATGCGCGGAAAGGCGCGGCGCGAACGCGGCGGCGTCACGGCTCTTCGGATAGCTCCAGCCGGTCTCGGCAAGGCAGCAGAGGCGCGGATAGACGCTCCAGTCGAGCTCCTTCTCGTTGCAGAGGATCTCCGTCCAGCTGCAGCCCTGCAGACCCAGCACATGCGCGCGGTCCTTCTCCGGCACGCCCGCGCAGGGATCGTAGGAGTATGACACCTTCCAGCTCTGGCGCCCGTTGAACACCTGATAGAGGTCGTAAGGGTCGCCCACGACGTCCTGCTCGCAGTCGAAGTACGTGAAGCCGCCCGGCATCATCACCACGTCGTGCCCCGCCGCGAGGGCGGGGAGATGCGCCTTGCCGCCGGAGTGGAAGTGCGTCATCATAGTCTGGGGCGGCATCTCGCCGCCTTCGAGGATCTCGTCCCAGCCGATGGCGCGGCGCCCCTCCCTAGCGAGATAGTCCGCGAAGTGGCGCATCACGACGTTCTGCAGCTCGCGCTGGTTCTTGAGGCCGCGCTCGCGCATGATCTTCAGGCAGCGCGGGCATCTCGCCCAGTCCTTGCCGCCCACCTCGTCGCCGCCGATGTGGATGATCTTCGAGGGGAACGCCTCGCACAGCTCGTCGAACACCTTCTCGTAGAAGCGGTACGCGTCGGGGTTGCCCACGCACATGTCGTTCGTGGCGCCGGCCCACTTGTTGGTCCCCTCCGGCTGCAGGCCGCTCTGGCAGCAGGCGAACTTGAACTGGCCGTTTATGCCCTGGTGCCCAGGGATGTCCACCTCAGGCACCACCTCGATGCCGCGCGCCTTGGCGTAGGCGACCACCTCCGCGATGTCATCGCGCGAGTGGAAGAACGGGCCGTACTTGCCGGTCTGCTCGTTGCGGCCCCACGCCGCAGTGCGGGGGCCGTTGGTCCGCGTGGCGCACTTGTCCGTGAGCGCGGGATAGGCGGAGACCGGGAAGCGCCAGCCGCCGCCGTCTATGAGATGCCAGTGGAACACGTTCAGCTTGTGGTACGCCATCGCGTCCAGCGCGCGCTTGATGACGTCCGTCCCGAAGAAGTGGCGCGACGTGTCGAGCATGTAGCCGCGCCACGGGAACTTCGGAGCGTCCTCTATCTCGCAGCACGGCAGCTCCGCCGGGCACGTGAGGACGAGCGCGTCGCGGCAAGTGTCGCCCGCGAGCTGGCGCAGGGTCTGGAGCGCGTGCACGCGCGCCGGGGCGTCGGCGTACGCCACCTCCACGCCGGCGCCGGACACCTTGAGCCGATAGCCCTCCTTGGGGAGCTTCGCGTCCTGCCTCCAGCGGATGTCGGACTGCGCCTTGAGCGTCAGCTTGCCGCCAAGCATCTCCACTCTCATTGGCTGCGGCAGCAGCGAGACCTCCGGAATCGGGTTGATCCCCATCTGCACAAGCCAATCCCACAGAAGCTGCCGCCATACGATGAACGGCCCCTTCGCCGCGCCGCGCGACTTGAAGTCGTGGTCGCGCTTCGCGAACACATGGAGCTCAGCGGGGACATGCATCGCGTGGAGCCGCGAATAGACCTTCACGCTCGCCATCGACGAGTATCCGTCCGCATCGCCGTGCATGAAGAACACGGGGCATGTACCAGAGTCGAACTTGAACATCGGGAATATATCGTCCTCCGGGCGATCGCCGCCATGCTTGTTCGGGCCGTCGGGGCCGTCGGTGAGGACGTACGCCGGATACGCCGGCACGGCCCAGTTGACGTTGCATGGCAGTTCATCGACCGCATCGACCGGCTCGTAGGCGCGCGTCTGCGAGGAGAGCGCCGCGAGGAGCGCAAGGTGGCCTGCGGCGGAATAGCCGCAGAACCCGATCTTGTTCGGATCCACGCCGTGCTTGGCGGCGCCCGCCCGCACCAGCCGGACTGCCCTCTGCGCGTCCTGCCAGGCCGTCACGTGCTTCTCGACGAGCCTGGGGCGCGGCGTCCTGTAGTGGAGCCGCACAACCGTCATGCCCTTCTCGAGCAGCCAGTCGCGGAATCCTCCGCCGATCAGGCCATTCGGCCGCCAGTTGCATATTCCGTATCCGCCGCCGCACGTCAGCACCATCACCGCGTCCGTTGTCTTGTTGGACGGCGCGAACCACTCGATGAACGGATTTTCGTACTGGTGGGGTTCCGCGCTTGGGGTCAGACCCTCTGGCCAGAGCGCGATGCGTTCGCCCTCCGGTTCGCCTGCGAGCGGGTCGACGCCCGCTCCGAACGACATCTCCGCCGCGCCCATGAGCAGCGTCACCAGCGCGCCTGACGCAAAAAGCTTTTTCATGTCCTTCTTCCTTCCATTATCCATTATTTTCAACAAAAATGTCGTCGCCTTGAAATATGGCTGCAAATGATTGAAGACGCATATTATGTTATCATGTCCCCCCGCATTATTCAAGCAAGAA
>CAMOHV010000421.1 GCA_946615275.1 uncultured Verrucomicrobiota bacterium
AAACCCCAACGCGCTATCATATCCCCATGAAATTCTGCCAGTCCAAGCACTATCTAGACGAGACCTTCGCCGTGCGCTCATACGAAGCCGGAGTCCGCGACCACGTCTCCCTACCCACGCTCTGCAACTACATGCAGGAGATCGCCGGGCTCAACGCCGACTCCCTCGGCTGGGGCATCCGCCACCTCCAGTCCACCGGCCTCACATGGATGCTCTCGCGCCTCCACGTGAAGATGGCCCGGTACGTCCCATGGGGCGAGACGGTCGCCTTGCGCACATGGCCCAGCGGCATGAAGGGCCGCCTCATCGCAACGCGATGCTTCCAGGCCGCGGACTCCTCCGGCGGCGAAGTGCTCCAGGCGCATTCGGAGTGGCTGTACGTCGACATGAAGGCGCAGCGGATAGCCCGCCTTCCAGAGTCGTTCGCCTCGCTCGTCCCCGCCGGCACGCCGGAACTATCCTTCGCAGACATCGGCGGCAAGGCCCCCGCCTTCCCGTCCGTCGACTTCTCCTCCGAAATCCTGGTGCGCAAGGGCGACCTCGACTTCAACGACCACGTGAACAACGTCCACTACGCCGAATGGATGCTAGAGCCCATGCCCGACGGCCGCGACGCCCCGTGCGAGGTCGACATCGTCTTCCACAAGGCCGCCCGCGCCGGCGACTCGCTCGTCTCGGAGGTCTTCGTGGACGGCGCGCGCTCGCGCCACCGCATCCGCCGCCCAAAGGACAACGCGACGCTCGCCACAGCCGTCATGGTCTGGCCCTCGCCGAAGCGCGCCATCCTCTGCCTCGGCTCAAACATAGAGCCGCGCCTGGACTTCCTCGACCGCGCGCAGGCCGCGCTATGCGCCCTTCCCTCCACACGCCTTCTTGCGGCTGGCGAGACGGAGGAGACGGAGCCGATCGACGTCCCCGCCGAATTCGCCCATCTCAAGTTCCTAAACCGCGTCATCGTCCTCGAGACGTCGCTCTCGGCGCAGGATCTTTCGCACAGGATGCACAGGATCGAGGACGACCTCGGCCGCACGCGCGGACCCGTCCGCAACGCCCCGCGCACGATCGACATCGACATGATAGACTACGAGGGCGTCGTCTCCGACGATCCGTCCCTCACGCTTCCGCATCCGCGCGCGGCGTCCCGACCGTTCGTGACTGAGCCCCTGGCCAGGCTCGGGATATCACTTGGCGGCGCGCCCGCGCCCCTTCATCCCGACGCCTAGCATGTTCTGCACGCGCACGATGAGCGTCCACGGGAACACCGCGAACACGAGCTTCTTTACGCCCTCGCGCAGCCTCACCGAGAAAGGCGGCTCGCCCCTCCTCGAGAAGTCGTACTCCATCCCGTTCTCCGCCATCACCCGCACGCCCCAAGGCTCCCAGTAGCCCTTGTGCACGGCGTCGAGGAACGGGAACTCTCGCCTGGGGGAGACGAGCAGCGGACGCCGCTCGTCCGCCAGCATGAACGACCCGTTCCTCTCGAACTCCCACGCGCTCTTGTTCCGCCGCGCGAGGTCCGCAAGGTACTCCTTGTTCCAGATGCCCGTCTGGCACGTCACGCAGTAGGCCACGTTCTTCGGATGCTCCATGAGGTCGGTGCCCCGCCATGGCGTCCTGCCTGGCGGATTCGGCTCCAGGCGCAGGTTGGCGGCGTCGAACTCCTTCGCCTGCGCAAGGCGCTTCAGGACGAGTGCAGTGTCGACCTTCGCCTCCAGGAAATAGTCGTTCATGAGCATCATCACGTACGGCGTCTCGATCTGCGAAAGCGCGTCCGAGAGCATCTCGCACCACGTCTTCCCGAGGCCGGCGGCGATCGTCCTGTCGAAGCGCGGCGCGCCCGAGGGAGCGTCTTCCTGCGGACTCTCCGTAAGAAGGACGGTCTCGAACGGACAGTCCGGCCAGAACTTCCGCCACAGCGCGATGAACGGCGCCTCCACGTCGCGGTAGGCGTCGCACGATGTGACGAGCGCAGTGCAGTCGGCGGAGAACATGGCGATGGTCCTCAGTCCAGGACGCGGTCGAATTCGCCGCCGCCTTCTCCGGACTCCCCGGCGTCGCCGGCGTCCACCATGCGCTGCGGCTTCGCCTTGGGGCGCTCGCCGAAGAGGACCGTCCCAAGGCGCACCCACGTGGCGCCCTCCTCCACGGCCACGGTGTAGTCGTTCGTCATGCCCATCGAAAGGCGCGGGAAGGACGCGCCGAACCTTCCCTCCATAGCGTCGCGCATCTCCCGAAGGCGCGCGAAGAACGGGCGCGTCTCCTCGATCTTCTCGTGCGGCACGAACGGCGCCATTGTCATGAAGCCCTCGAGCGTCACGCGCGGGCAGGAGGAGAGGATGCCCTCCACGGCAGCCGGCACGTCGTCCGGCCTCAGCCCGCTCTTCGAGCGCTCGCCGGACACGTTCACCTCCAGAAGGATGCGCGGCGCGGACCCGATCTCCTCCGCTATGCGGTTCATCCGCTCAGCGAGCGCAAGCGAATCTACGGAGTGGAAGAAGTCGAATAGCTCAAGCGCCGGGCGCACCTTGTTCTTCTGCAGGTGGCCTATGAGATGCCACTCGGGCCCGCTCACTGCGGCCGGGCGCTTCCACGCGGCCTCCTGCACCTTGTTCTCGCCCACGATCCTGAGGCCGGCCTCCCATGCCTCGCGCACGACCTCCGGGCCATGCGTCTTCGTGACGGCGACGATCTCGACGTCCTCGCGGCGGCGGCCCGCCTTCGCGCACGCCGCCGAGATGTTCGCCTCGACCTCGGCCAATATTTCC
>CAMOHV010000422.1 GCA_946615275.1 uncultured Verrucomicrobiota bacterium
GGAGATTTGGTATCATGTAGAACATGGAAACACCACTCAAGCCTACCTTGTGGAGGACGGCGCGGGCTTTGGCAAACAAAGACCGCCTGAACCTCATGCGCCTTGTCTCGACCGCAAAGGGTGCCAAGGGCGTCGTCGAACTCGCCGCCGAGGCGAAGCTCCCGGTCCCGACGGCAAGCCTCTATCTGCGCGCGTTGAACGCCCGCGGGCTAATCAGCGTTGTGCGTTCCGGCCCGTATGTGTTCTACGGCACCGGCTCCGACCGTTCGCTTCCCGTGGCCGTGCGCATTCAGAGCACGTTCCGCAGGCTCTTCGCAACGGAGCCCCTGCCAGACGACTGGATCCGCGACCTTCTGCCGACGCTGCGCGCATACTCGAACGCCCGCCGGGAATCCATCGTGCGCCTGCTCCACAGATGCCAGCCCGTGCGCTATGCAGAGTTCAAAGGACTGTCCGGACTCCACGAGACTTCCTTCTTGCGCCACCTTGACATTCTGATCGCGGCAGGGATAATCGTTCATGATCGAGACGGCTTCTATTCAATCGCCAGGCCCCCGAATCCGCTTGCCGCCGAGTTCCTGAAGGCGGCTAGTTCATGAGCCACTACCCCCCCGCATTTATATAAATCCGGTGGTAGACCCGCTGCGGATGGAAAATGCAAATAGAAGGAGTATGGTGGGATGAACGAGATGATGGAGTCATTTAAGCCGATATTCAGGATGCTTGGTTTCGCGATCGGGCTCGTGATCGCGTTTCGGATATTTTTGCTGTGGTGGAACAGCCCGAAGCAGAAGGGCAAGCGCGGGGAGAAGCTGGTGGCGGTGACATTGCGGTGACTTTTCGCTTCAAGAGCGGGCCGGAATGTGGTATCATACTGCCTTATGGCAATCCGTAAAAGGATGCAGAGAATGAAGAGAATGTCATTTGTCTTTGGATTGGCGGCGGTTGCGGCGAGCACGACGCTCTCGGCGGCGACGGTGTCCGTGAGCAGCTTCAAGGGGACAGTGTACGGTCCCGGCGAGGCGACGCTCGCGTTCACGGGCGTGCACGCCGCGCAGGAGCTGTGGGTGGCGTGGGACGACGCCGACAGGGGCGCGGACATCTCGCAGTGGAAGAAGAGCGAGCAGCTGGACACGATCGCCTCCGGCATGATCGCCGCCACGAACCGTCTGCCCGACGACGCGCGGTTGGGGCGCGCGGTGCGGTTCTTCCTCTTCCCGGACGGCGGCGCGGCGAGCGACCCGCTCGACCTCACGGCGGCGCGCAGCGAGGACGTGTTCGCGGACGCCTACATCTGGATGCGCGGCATGGCGATCGACACGAACAGCAACCACGTCCTCGACGTCGGCGAGATCACAAACTCCCTCAACACCGTCGCGCTCACCACCGGCTCCTACGGCGCGGCGGGGCACAAGCCCGTCATCTCCAACGAGTTCGTGCGCCTGCCCGGACGCGGCGTGGGGCGGCAGATGCAGACGCTCTACTTCCCGCAGGAAGTCGTCTGGACGAACGAGACGCAGACGCTCGGCTATGTCACCCCCTGCTCAGTGACGTGCGGTACGCCGCTCAAGGATTTCGACAGCCACTACACCTGGATCGTCCGCTTCCGTCCCGACTTCTCCCCGCCGCTGCTGAGCAGCCAGTTGCTGCTCGGATTCGGCTACGGCTCCTCGCGCGGCATGATGTTCGGCCTGGACGGGACCAGCACGGAATGGCGCGCGCTGCGGGTCTACACGCGCAACGACAGCTGGGATCCGGGCGAGAGCTTCGTGATTTCCAACGGCTGCGGCTGGGTGGACTTCGCCGTGACGGTGGACGGCCAGAAGGTGACGGCGTACCTGATGAAGGACGGGCCGACGACGCCGGCCTCCAACGTCGACATCGGCCTTCTGAAGCGGGCGTCGCGGACGTACGCGAACACGGTGAACCTCGTGCCGAATCCCGGGTCGTTCTTGCGCTTCGGCACGGAATCCTCCCAGAACGGCACATACACGATGCCTGCGCCCAGTTCGGGCAACAACCACTACAAGTGCTTCAGGGGCAGCATCCAGCAGTTCGCGTGCTGGAAGCGGACGCTTTCCGAGCAGGAGATCCTGGCGGCGCTCGGCTGGCCGCGCGCGGAGACGTGGCGCGTGGGCGTCGAGAACGACGCGACGACGGAGCTTTCCGCCGACACGGCGCCGGAGGGCGGTTTCGACGTGGACGGCGAGCTGTGGCCCGTGCCGAACGGCGGCCTCGCGGGCGGGGCGTCCGTCTCGTTCAAGTTCCCGGTCGAGGCCGGCTACGACGACGGCCGCGCGCAGATCTTCCGCTGGAAGACGACGAGCGACTCGGCGGCGGGCCTGCTGGGCGTGGCGGTCAACGGCAAGTCGATCGGCAACCGTCCGATCAAGACGGGCGCGACGCAGAGCTGGTTCGTGCCGGCGGCGGCGCTCACGGTCGGCACGAACACGCTCACCGTCACGCGCATCGACCGCGGCACGGGCGTGGTGACGCTCGACGCGGCGGCGTTCGGCGGCGGCTGGCAGGTGGGCAAGCGCGACGGCGACTATGGGGACATGAGCCACGAGGGGCCCGTGCGCGACGAGTACCACGTGGTGGACGGCAACATGCGCCACGTGCCGCGCGTGATGCTGTACACGGGCACGAGCAACCACGCGAGGTCGCGCGAATGGTGGCACGCGGTGATGCCGCGGTCGCTCGCGGGCGAGTACGACTGGATTCTCCACTTCCGCACGGGTCCCGAAGGCGGTGGAACGGGAA
>CAMOHV010000423.1 GCA_946615275.1 uncultured Verrucomicrobiota bacterium
CGAAGAGGGCGCGATATTCAGCGAGGCTCCTCCACGTCGGCCCGGGGCCGTCGCCGCCTGGATACGTCATGGACGCCCAGTCGGAGGAGAGGCGGGCCTCCCCGTAGCGGGGCGCGGCGCTGCCGCCGCACTGGCCGTTGATCTCGGTCGTCACGCCCTGCGAGAGCTTGGAGGGGGCGTCGGGCTCTATGAGCAGATATGCGTCGCTGTGGCTGTGGGAGTCAATGAAGCCAGGCGTCACGAGGCAGCCGGAAGCGTCGAGAATTGAGAATTGAGAATTGAGAATTGAGAATTGATGGCCTTCGGGCAATATATCGGCGATGCGGTCGCCGGCGATGAGGACATTGGCCGGATACGCCGGCCGCCCCGTCCCATCAACCACCAGTCCATTTTTTATCAGCGTCATCTCACTCACCGCAGAAATCTCCAACAAAAATTCTTAATTTCCAACCTCAAATTCTCAATTCTCAATTTTCAATTCTCAATTCACACGTCGCCGCGCTCCATGTCGCGCTTCTGGGCCTTCTTCTTGAGCGCGTCGCGCTTGTCGTGCAGGGCCTTGCCCCTGCACACGCCCAGCTCCATCTTTATGAAGCCATGCTTCAGGTAGAGTCTGAGCGGTATGAGCGTGAGCCCCTTCGCCTCGCTCTTGAGGCGGAGCTCTTCGATCTCCTTCCTGTGGACGAGCAGCCGACGCCGGCTCAGCGGCACATGGTTGAAGCGGTTGCCGAACGTGTACACGGGGACATGCATCCCCTCAACGTAGAGCTGCCCGCCCAGGACGACGCCGTATGCGCCCGTGAGGGACGCCTCGCCGTGGCGGATCACCTTCACCTCCGTGCCCGTAAGCTGCATGCCGCACTCGATCTTCTCGAGCACGGTGTAGTCGTGCCAGGCCTTCCGGTTCACCGCGAAGTCGCCGGGAGCGGCGCTTTTCTTCTTCTTTTCAGCCACCGGTCACCTGCCTGAACGGCGCAAGGCGTCAATCCGCGTAGATTGACTTGAGCGCGGCGTGCCTGTGCCACTTCGTCTTCGCGTCCTCGGCCTTGGCGATCGCGTCGAAGTCGATCTCGGAGATGAGCTTGCCCTCGGCGACCTCTCGGAGCGCCGTGTCAACCTTGTCCTCGTCCGAGTTGAGCGGACGCACCAGCGGCTTTTGACCTTCGATTAGCTGCTTTTCGCGCATCGAGATTAGGTTCACGAGAACCGGAACCGAAGGGACGCGCTCATGGGCTTTCTTGAGAAGTTCGACGTTCATTACATTCCTCTTTTGCGGACAGAACGAAGTATTATACTATATTTCTCCCCGCCGCGCAAGGGGGTATCGCATTTTGGAGGTTCCCCAATTTTTTCAGGGTTGGCGCGGCCACCCCGCGCCGAGCCGACTTTTCATGCCTGGCGCTGCGCGACTAACAGGCTGGTGATCCTGCTCCGTTCACTCGTCTGGCGGCGAGTGCTCGTAAACGGCGCACCGATCCCTTCAGGCCCTCTGCTCCGCGTGGGCACATCCGCGAATCGTGCAGGTCATCCTGAACGTGCGGGCCGGCTCACGCGCATCGCCGGGATAGAACGCCATCGCAACAGAATCGTCCGATACATCGAGCCTGTAATGCCCCGCCCCCTTGTTGTAGAAAAGCTCCTTCACCCCCGGCTTGAAGAACTCCACTTCCCTCTTGTAGTCCGCCAACTTCTCCTCGTTGAGCTTTTTGGTGAGGTTTTGGGGCACGACGCGATAGTCTTCCGCGTCCGAGGCCAGCGGCTCGGCAGTCGCCAGCTCCGGCTTGGACCACACTGAATTCACGATGAACTCGGTGAATCCGCCGAGCTTGCTCTCATGCCGATAGTAGTTCGTTGTATGCGTATGGCCGGAAATGACGATGGCATGCCGCCGCGAAAGCGTCGCGTAGAGGCGCAGACGCGAAGCCTCGCTCTCCTTGTGGCCGCCGAGCCTCCAGCGGAAGGACTGTCCGAACGGGAACGTCGTGAACGGACCGTGCGTGACAAGGAACACATGACGGGCCGAGGCGTCGGCGTCGATGAGATCGGATATTGGGTTGAGATCTTTCGTCTCGAAATCGCAGAACACCCAGAGATCCCCGCCGAAGCGGAAGGAGAACGCGGGGTACTTCACCTGGTCGAAGGAGCCGCCGAGCTTCGCGATCTCCTCCTCCATGAATGGCTCGGCGAACTCCAAGTAGGCCTGGCGCGCGCCCTTGCCGCGGAAATCGTGGTTCCCCATCACGGTGAGAAACGGCAGGCCGGGCGGGTAGGGCGCGCGGAGGAGCTTGATGCAGTCGTCGAGCATCTTCTTGTGCGTGGGCACGTCGTCGCAGTCGCCCTGTATGATGTCACCCAGCTGCAGGACGAAGCGCGTGTCGTGGCGGTGCGCGACGTCCGCGCTCGCCGCGAGCATGCGCGGGCAGCGCGTGCGCCACATCTCCCCGTTGCGCCTGAACTCCTTGTGCTGTATCTCGGCCCACTTGTTCGATTCGTCGTAGTGCGAATGATACACGCTCTCCGGCTCGGCGTCGTAGTGGGTGTCTCCAAGGACGGCCACGGAATAGTCCCGGCGGCGGAAGCCTGCAAGCGTCCCGCATCCGGAGAGGCATGACATCCCGGCGGTGGCGGCGGCCGCCTTGATGAACGCACGGCGTTCGATTCCTTTGCCTGCGTTCATGATTCAAGCTGCGCAATGAGGGTGGGGACTATCTCGAAGAGGTCGCCGACGACGCCGAAGTCTGCCACGCCGAAGATG
>CAMOHV010000424.1 GCA_946615275.1 uncultured Verrucomicrobiota bacterium
GTAGGAGTATAGGACAATAAGATAGGACGATAGGAGAACAGGGGTTCCTACCGTCGTAGGGGACGTACAGGGACGTGCGGCGCGAGAACGTTCCCGCATTGTAGCTTCTTCCGGAGCCGGTGGAGCCGCGCAGGACGCGCAGCACGCCGCCCGCGCTTCACACGAGAATATAAATGTGGGTAAGTAGAAAAACCTTTCAATCTTTCAACTTTTCAACCTTTCAACTTTTCAACTTATGGGCAAGGCACTTCCGCCTGGCGCTGCGCCGTCATCGCCCGAGATAGACGTCCTCGAGGGATTTGCCAGAATTGACCGAGACGACGCCGAACGGCAGAAGGCGCGGGAGGAAATGGGCGTTGACGTCCTGCGCGGCGTGGCGCGTGGGGTCGAAGTCCACCTGCACGCGGAAGCCGGACGCCGAGACGGCCCATCCCTCGTCCGGCGCGGCGAGGGCGTCCTGCGAAGGCTCGGCGGCGAGCTCGTAGACGACCCGCCCGGAATCAGCCGTGAGCGAGCGGAGCGTCGTCATCTTCGCCACGCGCCCCGCCTCGACGAACGCGACGTGCGTGCAGAGGCGCTCGATGTCGCCGAGGTCGTGCGAGGAGATCACCATCGTCTGGCGGGCCCGGCGGGCGAGGATGAAGCTGCGCAGACGGTCGGCCTCTACGGGGTCGAGCCCGCCGAGGGGCTCGTCGAGCAGCACCACCTTGGGGTCGCCCAGGAACGCCTGCGCGGAGAGGAGGCGCTTGCGCATGCCGTGCGAAAGAGAGCGGTAGGAGGCGTTGGCGCGGTCTGACAGGTTGAAGGACGCAAGCAGGCGGCGCGCCGCATCCTCGGCCTTGGCGCGCGTCATGTCCTGGAGCATGCCCCACTGGGCGAGAAGCTCGCCGGGGCGGGAGTCCGGCGGCAGCTCGGAGTCCTGCGGGAGGATGCCGAAGAGGCCGCCGTGGACGGCGGCGTCGAACGGGCCGCGCCCCAGGATGTCGATTTCGCCGCCGTCTGGCCTCACGAACCCCGCGACGGACATCATCCAGGTGGTCTTCCCGGAGCCGTTGCAGCCCACGAGCCCCACCGTCGCGCCCGTCGGCACGGCGAGCGTGAAGCCGTCCAGCGCGCGCCTGCGCCCATACCGCTTCACAAGGCCCTTCGTGGAGATCGCGGCGATCATCTTGCATCCCTCCGCGAGAAGACGAGGTAGCCGCACGAAAGATAGAAGAGCCCCTGCGCCGCGAGCATCACTGCGGAGAACGCGAAGCGCGGCATGGAGGTGGAGTAGAGCGCGCCCTTGAAGTGCGACGGGCAGAGCACCTCGAGATGCACGAAGAATCCCGAAAGCCAATTGAGGAGCCAGGGCATGATCCCTAGAACCATCAAGGCGAGGATGCCGAGCGACGTCGCGCGCGAACCAGACTTCACCGTCTCGGAGACGCCCAGCGCCACGCCTGTCCACGCAAGCGAGAGCAGCCACGCCTTCCCCGCGAACACGAGCATCTCCGGGAGGAGCGCCCCAGCTCCGGAGTCCGGCATGCGCGCGCACGCCATGGCGTATGCGACGAGCGCGCCGCCGGCGAGCCCCGGCAGGAGAAGCATAGCAAGGCCGATGTACTTGCCGAGAACCCACTCGGCGCGGCGCACGCGGACGAGCATGAAACGAACGGCGCCCGACTTCACGTCGTCGGCGATCCTGTTGGCCCCCGCGAGGAGCGAGAGCATGGGCACCGCGAAGAACGTGAAGAAGGCGTAGAGCAGGGCGAGGGGATGGCGCCCCACAAGCCCGGCGTAGAGGTCGGGATCGTCGTCCACCGCCGACTTCACAAGCCCGCGGAACGGCTTCGACTTCCAGACGACGCGCGTCACGGCGCCCTTGCCGTCACCCTCCGGGAGGCCCAGCATCTTGGCGGCGTTCTTCTCGAGATGCCCAAGGAAGGCCGTTGAGCCGTACATGGAGACGGCGCTCGCGGAGAAGAACAGGAGAAGCACCAGGATGAAGCGTCTGCTGCGGAACGCCTCGGCCACTTCGCACGCGGCCACGCCGAGGATGCGCCACACGGCGTTCATCGCGCCTCCTGGCCTGGAGGCACGAGCTTGTCCTGGAGACCTACGAGCGGCTCGGCGACGGACGGGTCGACGAAGTCTATCAGGTTCAGCTGCGAGACGTCAGCGCGGGCGCCCTCTCCCACGGCCGCCCCCAGCTCGTCGTACGTCTCGGCGAGGGATATGCCCAGATCGCCCATGAGGCGCACGCCCAGCTCATGCGAGAACCTCTCCTCGCCGGAAAGGCGCTCCGCCACGGCGGCGACGCTTTCGCCGATCTTCTGGTTCATGCGCGCCAGCGCCTCGTCGAACGCCTTCTCGCCATCGGGAGTGAGCTTGAGCCGCTTCACGGCGTTGGCGCGCGCGATCTCGACGCGGGCGCTCCACAGCTCCTTCGCCTCCTCGATGCGGGCGGCAAGGTTCTCCGGGCGCATCCTGCGCCGTCCGCCGCCGAACACGAACGGATTCGCGTTCGTGGACGCGGCCTTGGCGGCGACGTTGGTGGGCGCAGGCGCGGCGGCGTTCGCGGCCGCGTTCGTGGCGGCCCTTGCGTCCGCCTTCGGCGGCGCCCTGCGCCCGGGGCGCTTCGCCTTCTCCGGCAGGTTCAGCGCCTGCGTGAACGCGTCGAAGCCCATGCGCCTCCCGCTTTCGCGCTCGGACGCGCGGGTCTTCTCGAAGTTGGACTGCTCGCGCGCAAGCCGCTCGCGAGCCCCCCATCC
>CAMOHV010000425.1 GCA_946615275.1 uncultured Verrucomicrobiota bacterium
GCACAGACCAAGCGCGGCGGCGCTTTGATCCAGCGAACGGAACCATTGTACCAAAACTCTTGTATACAAGTCAAGCCGAATCCATTGACCACTCATCGATATTCCAGACAAGTGCACCATACTCCTCTTTCCTCGTCCTACTCGTCCTCTTGTCATACTCGTCCTCGAACGCCGCCCCCAGGGGGCGATCTAGGACGAGTAGGTGGATAGGACAATAGGGCTCCAATAATTCTCAATTCTCAATTCCTAAAGGACCGTCACCCTGAGCCCGCCCGCGTCTATCGCGAAGTCGAAGAACCGCGCGGCGGCGTTCGGCGGATCCTTCTCGAGCGCATCGCGGATGCGGCGCGCCGCCGCAAGCGACTTGGCGATCATGAACACGAATCCGCCTCCGCCCGCGCCCGGAAGTAGGCACGCCTCCGTCTCGCCCTTAACGCGCGAGAGGATCGCCTCCACGCCCGCGTTGGTGGAGCCGGGGTCTATCGCCTTCTTGAGCTCCCAGTATTCGCGCACAGCGGCGGCGAACTTGGCGGCGTCATGCTCGTCGAGAGCTTCCTTCGCCCTGCGCGCGCCGGCCTTGAGCCGCGCGACTATCTCCCGCGCCGCCGGCTCGCCAGATATCCAGCGGTCCACCACGTTGCGCAGGATGTTGCGCGCCATGCGCTTCTGGCCCGTGAAATAGAGGAGGCACCGCTCAGCGAGGCCCTTCCCCCCGCGCTCAACGAACGGCGCGGCTGCGATGGACGGCGTCTGGTCCGCGCCCGGATCGGTCTCGATCAGCTTCACGCCCGGGAGGAGCCCGCCTATCTGGTCCTGCCAGCCGCCGCCCGTGTTCATGCGCTGCTCAAGCGCAGACGCGAGGCGTATTACGCGCTCCGCGTCGAACGGCTTTCCCTGCACTCGGTCGAGGCACGCCAGCACCGCTGCGCCGAGGATAGAGCTAGTGCCCATGCCGCTCCCCTTCGGAAGCGCCGAGAATATCGTCAGGTCCAGTCCGCCGCCGAAACGCCCAAGCCAAGCCTTCAGCGACGCGCCCCTCCTCGACGGCACAATGCCCGAAAGCACAAGCGCCGCCTTCGGGAGCGCGCACCATTCGTGCGGGTCTGAATGGTCCTGCAGCTCCTCCGCCGAAGTGAACTCGCGGCTCTCGCCAAGGTCAATCGAAGAAAGCCTTATGCGCGGCCTCTCCGAAAGCTTCGCCATCACCTGGATCGGATACTGCCCGTTCAGCGTCACCGCCGCGTTCAGCACCGCCCCCCCCGCGTCGAGGCAGATCGGCGGCGTGTCGCTCCAGCCTCCCGCGAAGTCAATCCTCACCGGGCTCGCCGCCCACACCACCTGGTCGTGAAGGATCGCCGCGCGCGGCGGCCTCTCCGGCAGCGGACATCTCCGCGACACCACCTCCGCCACCTGGCGGCGCACCACCTCGCGGAAGAGCGCCGTGCGCTCCGCGAGGATTCGCCCGTGGTTCACCCTCGGGCATATCTCGCCGAGAGACTTGAGCCCGCGCGCGCCCTTCGCAGGCGCGGTCAGCATGGCGATCGCATGGCGCACCGCGTCGTCCACGCCAGAACACACCTTCCAGAGCTTCGCGTCCCACTTTCCGTCCGTCTTGAAATTGTCGTCCAGACTGTACGCCACGGCCGTCCAGTCCCTCGCCCCCACGGGCAGGCACACAAGCCCCGTCTTCCTCGGGAGGCGGATCGGCGCCGCGCACCCGGCGGGGACGCCCGTGACGATATTCTTGCCCGCAAGAGCCGTCTCGGCCCCCTCCGGCCGCCTGCATCCCTCCACTGCGGAGCCGGCGCCGCCCGAAAACGCGCCGTCGATCACCGAGTTGAAGACGAACGCCTTCCCCGGCTTCGCCGCCGCGCACGAGCCCGCGCGGAATCCAAGCGACGCGGCGGTGGGCGACGGCGCCGTCCAGCACTCCAGCAGCTCGCGGCTGGAGCCCATGTGGAAGAACTCGCAGCTCTCGAGCATGTTCACGTTGAACCGCGTCCCCGCGAACGCCCTGCGCAGCTTCTCAGGCCCCTTGCCCACAAGCGCGCCGGTGAAATGCTCGTACACATCCAGGACCGGCGCGGTCTTGAGCCAGCGCGCCTCCCTGCGCGCGAAGCCGAGCATCCTGCGGCATAGCGCCGGATCGAAAGAGAGTATCCCCGTGTCCACGGCCACGCGCCCCTTCGCGTCTAGCGCGCCCGCAGCAGACGCCTCATCCCCCGACGGTTTCTGCAGGAAGTCGACAACCGGACGGCACACCTCCGCCGCGTCACCACCCGGAACATACACACCGTGGCGCGAGCCCTGCGCCATCGTGTCCATCCATGCCACCCCGGTGAGGCCCGGCCGGGAGAAGTCCAGACTTGCGTTGTCGAGCGTTATCAGCACGTCGCCGGAAAGGACCACCAGCTGGCCGTCACCGCGCGGCGGCAGCTCCTCCGCCCTGCGCAGTATCGCGTCGAAGAGCGCGAGCGGACGCCCCTCCCCGGTCGTGCACGGCAAAGGTGCGAACGCCTTCCCGATCGCGGCGTACGCCGGCGTGCGGCGGCTGTCACCTCCGGAATGGCACACGAGTATCCGCCTCCCCGCAACCGGGTCGCGCCGCCTCTTAGCAAGCTCCACAAGCACGTTCAGCGTGGCGGCGAAGGAGCCAACCCGCCGCCCGCCCGGGTCCGGCACCACAAGCGCCTCGGCCTTTTCCGGCAGGAGGCCGTTCGCCCGCCGCCAGGCGAGCTGCTCTCGGTATCC
>CAMOHV010000426.1 GCA_946615275.1 uncultured Verrucomicrobiota bacterium
CCGTCCAGTGCACGCTCAGGCCGAAGCTTCCGCGCATCCACTCCGCGCGCCCCGCGGCCTGCGCATTCACTGCGCACGCCGCCAAAGCGACTGCCGCCGTCACAATTCTTTTCATCCTCATATCTCCTCTGAATGCTGCGGAGCATTTAGCGCCGCCGCGCGCAAAAACGCAGACATCCCATTCTTTATGTCATTCCACCACCTTCACGCCAAGGTTGTTGGCCTCGCGCACCACGGCGTCGACCGCGGCAGAGAGCGCGGCGTCGCTCTTGAGCGCATCGGGCGTGCCCGGGACATGCAGCGAGAACACCTCGCCGTGCGCGGCGGCGCGGTGGACGCCGCGCACGAGGTCGGGCGTCCAGAACTCGCGGCCTCCGCCTACGCCCACAGCCGGGAGCTCGGCGCACTTCGCCGCCTTGGCCGCAGGCACGAAGAGCGCGTCGCGCGAGAAGATCGGCTTGCTGCCGTTGTTGTTGAAGACGTATCCGCCGTCCTTCCAGCCGGTCTTGCCGAGCCCCTCGAAGAAGATGCGCAGCTCGCCCTTGCCGGTCCGCTTCACTTCATAGCGCTTCTTGGGGTCGGGGAACTCGCTCTGGCGCACGATCATGCCGCGGTTGGCGCCCGTCTTCTTGTCGCGGTGCGTCTTGCCCACGTAGTATGCGCCGTCCAGCTTCAGGATGCCCACGCTGCCGCCGCCGGTGTAGCGGCTATAGGAGGAAAGGTCCTCCGGGCAGGCGAGGATGCCGCTAGGATCCCCCTTAGAGCCGTAGATGCCGAAGTAGAACGTGCCGTCCTCGTGGGCTGCCGTCTGGATGCCCATCCACGTGAAACCGGTGTCGAGGTCGTGGCGTTTCACGAACTTGAGGTCCTTCGTGTATTCATACACGTAGTTCTTCTCGTGACGAAGGGGAAGCCCGCCGATGATGTAGAAGCGGTCGCCCTTCCACGTCATGCCGCCCGCGCCGTGGGGCATCTCGGGGAGGGGCACTGTCTTGATGGGCTCCAGCGTCTTGGCGTCGTAGCTCGTCACCTGGCTCACGCCCTGCGTCTCGGTGTTGAAGCGGCCGCGGTTCACGGCCACGTACACCACGCCGTCCTTGTAACACATGTCGCCCTGATGGGTCGGTGCCTTGCGCGTGGCGATGATCCTGCCGGCAAGGTCGGTCTTGACAACCTCCACGGTGAAGCTCCAGTAGATGCTCTCCCCGTCGGTGGCCACGCCCTGGAGGTGCCCGCCGTAGGAGCCTTCGCACATTATCTTCTCTGGAAGCGCGCCGAAGCACGCCGCCCCCATCGCCGCCATCGCGGCCACAACCGACTTTTTCAACGTTCCACCTCTCTTTCGTTTGGTTGAAGAGACTTCATATTATAGCAAAAAGACCTCACAGCGTGTATCAGCATTTTTTGCGTTTCGCATGTGGTCAGCCACAGGGGGTCCTGATAACCGACCGATTACCGTGTTTCCGCATGCTCATCGCCAGGACCAAGAGCCTTGTGCGAAAGTGGCGCGCGGGACGAGATCGGAATCGACCAGGACGATGTCGGCGATCTGGCCCGGCGCGATCTCGCCGCGATCGGCGATTCCAAGGGATCGAAGCTGGTTGTAGCCTGCCGCCTTCACGGCCTCGTGGAGCGGCCAGCCCGTGACGCGCACGAAGCGCCGGAAGCAGTCGCAGTAGAGCGCGACGGAGCCGGCGACGTTCGAAACGACCGCCTTGGGGTCGTAGGGGACGTCAGCGAGCGTGGCGCGCCCCTTCTCAACCTTCACGCGCAGCCCGCCGAGGGAGTATATGCCGTCGGGCTCGCCGGCCGCGCACATGGAGTCCGTTATCACCATCACGCGGTCTGGCCCCTTGGCCTTGGCGATTAGCCGTATCATAGGATCGGAGAGATGCACACCGTCGGTGATGACCTCAACGAACACGTCATCGGCGAGAAGCCCGCCGGTGACCATAGTTGGGCGCAGATGGTGGATCGGCATCATGGCATTGCAGAAGTGGGTGAGGTGCGTCATGCCGGCGGCGCGCGCGCGCTCAAAGGCGGCGTAGTCGGCGGCGGAATGCCCGCCGGACGATACGATGCCCATCGCCGACAGCTCCCGTATGCAATCCTCCGCTCCGTCCAGCTCCGGGGCGAGCGACACCTTCTTCACGCGGGAGACCGCATCGAGGCGCCTGACGAGCCCGGCGTCGGGAAGCCTGAGGTAGGCAGGGTTCTGCGCACCGGCCATCTCGAGGTTGAAGAATGGCCCCTCCAGATGCACGCCAAGGCATGTCGCGCCCTCGCAGCGCCGCTTGTAGCGCTCGGCGGCGCTGCAGAGCTCGGCAAGCTCCTCCTCGGGGCGAGTGAGGCCCGTCGCGAGAAAGCCCGTGACGCCATCCTTGAGCTTGTCGCGGCCGATGACGGAGAAGGCCTCGTCGGTGGCGTCGCAGAAATCATGTCCGCTGCGGCCATGGGAATGTATGTCCACGAAGCCGGGCATGAGCATAAGGCCGTCCGCGGCGACGACGCAATCGCCCTCCGTGGCCCGCGCGCCGGCGCCCACGGCGGCGATGCGGTCGCCCGCGATGCGCACCGACGCCACACCGAGATCCCTTCCCGGCGTGACCACGTGCGCCCCTTCAATGACGATTGGTTCTGGATTTGCCATGTTCTCCCTCCGCTACAATTATACCACAAATCCCACGGGCGCGAATATGGTATAATATCCCGCATGGAAAACAGCAGCATCAAGGCCGTGGTAGT
>CAMOHV010000427.1 GCA_946615275.1 uncultured Verrucomicrobiota bacterium
GCCGTCCGCGACAGATCGCCGAGGGGCGCAAGATACGCGTCGCGCTTGTGGGGTGCGGCGGGCGGATGCAGGTGCTGATGAGCAAGTGCTTCGGCGAGGAGATCGTGGCGATGGTGGACCCCGACGCGCCGCGCTTCGACGTGACGCGCGCGAACGCGAAGAAGTGGGCGCCGAACTACGACATGTCCAAGGTGCGCCTCTTCGCCGACTTCCGCGAGTTCCTCGACAAGATGTCCGACGAGGTGGACGCGATGATCATCGCCACCAACCAGCAGTCGCACGCGCCGTTCGCCCTCGCCGCGATGCGCCGCGGCATCCATGTGTATGTGGAGAAGCCGATATGCTACTGCCAGGACGAGGCGGATCTCCTCCTCGAGGCGTCGCGCAAGTACGGCGTGGTGACGCAGGCGGGCCACCACGGGCACTCTGGGGCGTTCCAGCCGCTCGTGGCGGAGTACATACAGTCGGGCGCGCTGGGGCAGGTGCGCGAGGTGTGGAGCTGGTCCGACCGCTTCAACGCCCAGCGCGCGCTCCAGCCGCCGTGCGATCCGCCCAAGGGGATGGACTGGGACCTCTGGTGCAACGCCGCCGAGATGCGCCCTTACTCCAAGTCCTACCTCGGCCAGCGCTGGTACGACTGGAAGGGCTTCGGCAACGGCTCCTTGGGCAACATGGGCAACCATGTGCTGGACGCGCCGTTCTGGGCGTTGAACCTGAAGGACGTCCATCCCACCAGCGTGGAGATGAACGACATGAGCTACGTCTGCCGCGAATCGTACCCCACGCGCGAGACGCTCACGTTCGAGTTCCCCGCGCGCGAGGGCATGGACCCCGTCACCCTCCACTGGTTCGACGGCATCCACGACGACGTCCCGATCGACACCGACGTGCAGTACCACTACGCGAAGCGCGAGTGGATGAACTTCCCCCCGATCGTGCTGGAGCTCGAGAAGAAGTACAACATGAGCCTCGGCAACATCGGCAATCTCTTCATGGGCGAGAAGGGGATACTCTGGGCGGGGCAGTTCGGGAACGCGTTCCAGTTCGTGCCGCTCTCCCTCAAGAAGTCGATTCCCACGCCTCCGCAGAAGTACCGCCGCCTCGCGAAGGGCAAGAGCCACGTGCACGAGTTCTTCGACGCGATCCGCGAGGGGAGGAAGGCGAACGCGGACTTCGACTACGGCGTGCCGCTCGTGAAGACGGTCCTGATGGGCAACCTCGCTGCGGAGGCGGGCCTCTGCAAGATCGAGTGGGACGGCCACCACGTCCTGAACAACGCCGCCGCGGAGAAGGCCTGCCACACCACCTATCGCAAGGGCTGGGGCCTCGACATCTAAGGGGGGCTGCAAGGATCCCTGGAAGGAATTGCGAGGATGAGCCTGCCCGTCTTGGCCGTGATGCCCGCCTACAGGCCCGATGCGCACCTCGCGGAGCGCGCCGCCGCGCTGCGCGCCGTCGGCTTCGCTGGTGTGGTGGCCGTGGACGACGGTTCGCCTGCGGAGTTCCGGGCGCACTTCGACGCGCTGGCCGCGATCGACGGCTGCATGGTGATCCGCCACGACGCGAACAAGGGCAAGGGCGCGGCGCTCAAGACGGCCTTCGCTCATGTGCATGAGACGCGGCCAGACGTCTCCGGCGTCGTGACCGTGGACGCCGACGGGCAGCACGCGCCGTCCGACTGCCGCCGCGTGGCCGACGCGCTCCTCGCCGCGCCGGAGTCGCTCGTCCTGGGCACGCGCGACTTCAGCCTCCATCACGTGCCGTTCCGCTCGTGGTGGGGGAACAACTGGACGTCGGTCCTCTTCGCGATGCTCTACGGGCGACGTGTGCCGGACACCCAGACGGGCCTGCGGGCGTTCCCCCGCGCCATGCTGCCCCTCCTCGCCGCCGTGCCCGGAAACGGCTACGAATACGAGATGTCCGTCCTCTGCCGCTGGGTGCGCGCACGCCGTCCGATCGAGACCGTGCCGATCGAGACCATCTACGAGGACGGCAACGCATCCTCGCATTTCCATCCTCTGCGCGACACGCTGCGCATCCACGGCGTCCTCTTCGCCAGCATCTTCTCGAGGATCTGATGTTCAAGACGGGAAGGAACTTCATCGACGGCATTCCGATCGAGGTCGAGCGCAAGAGCATCCGCCGCATAAACCTGAGGATCGGCAAGGACGGCGTGATCCACCTCTCCGTGCCGTTCCGCTGGGCGACTATCGCCGAGGGGGAGGCGTTCCTGCGCTCGAAGTGGCGCTGGGCGGTCGCCACGCGCGCGAAGGTGCTCGCGCGTCCGCCGTCGGCCTTGCGCGCGCCGCTCACCGACGATGAGCTCGCCGCGCTCGCCGCGCGCCTCGGGGAGATGCACGACCTCTGGTGCGCGCGCCTCGGCGAGGGGGGCGTCACATGGCGCGTCCGCGCGCTCAAGTCGCTCTGGGGGTCGTGCCACATCCGCCGCAGGCACATCCTCTACAACGCCGATCTCGCCCGCGCCCCGAACGAGCTTTTGGAGTATGTCGTGGTCCACGAGCTCACGCATCTCAAGGTGCCGAACCACGGTCCGCGCTTCCGAGCGCTGATGGACGAGCGGCTCCCCGGCTGGCAGCGGCTCCGCCGCCGTCTCAACAAGCGCGACTTCGGCCCGCCGATCTGAATTTCCGCTTGCCTGGATAGGCGGTAGTTTGCTAAAATACCTTTGTCTTTCAAAAACACAAAAACACGCCAGCAAGAAAAAGGAGAATCGAGATGGCA
>CAMOHV010000428.1 GCA_946615275.1 uncultured Verrucomicrobiota bacterium
CTGATCTTTCTGGAAGGCTCTGCGTCTCTGTGTTAAAATCCAAGCGAGGAGTTTAGGTTGTTTCCCAATCTCCATACGTATGGGTGAAAAACGCAGATTCGCCCCCAGTATCTGGTTTACGCCGCAGGACAAATGTCCCACCATCCTTGGTCCTCCGTCCTACCATCCTTTGCCCTACCATCCTTTGTCCTCTGTCTTCTGTCCTCTGTCCTACCCAGTAACCAGAAACCAGAAACCAGAAACCAGAAACCAGAAACTAGTCACCGAGAAACGTCTGGCGCACGCCCGAGACGTCGGGCGGGCGGCGCAAGGCGCGCGCCGTCTCCGGGCTGTCGTCCATCTCAAGCTCCAGCACGCCGCCGCCCGCCACCTCCGCCGTCGTGAGCCACATCCTGTCAAGGTCCTTCCCGTTCAGCTTCGCCGAGCGCACATAGCGGTTCCTGGCCGAGGCCTTCGGCGCGGATATCGTGAACGTGCCGCCCTTGTAGTACCTCGGGTCGAGCCGGAACGAGACCTTCGTGAACACGGGGCTCGTGAGGATCCATATCCCAGACCCCGGCGCGACGGGATGCAGCCCGCTCGCCGCCAGCACGTACCACGCGCTCATCTGCCCCACGTCGTCGTTGCCGCAAAGCCCACGCACGTCGTTGCGGTACGCCTTGGCGCATATCTCGCGCGTCCACTTCTGCGTGAGCCACGGCCTGCCGCAGTACGGGAACATGAAGGGAACGTGGTGGACGGGCTCGTTGGGATGGTTGTAGTAGTCGTTCCAGAGGAAGTCCGGCGGCACGCCGCCGAAGAACGCCTCCAGCTCGTCGGCGAACTTGCGCTCGCCGCCCATGAGGCGCATGAGGCCGTAGACGTCGTGCGGGACGAACCACGCCTGCTGGTAGGGGTTTGACTCCACGGTGCCCTGGTTCGCGTGGACTTTGCGCCCCAGCCAGGGAAGCCACGAGCCGTCGGCCCGGCGCGCGCGCATCCACCCCGCCTCGGCGCTCCAGCAGTTGGTGTAGCACTGCGCGCGGGAGTAGTAGTGGCGGGCGCGGTCTGGCTTGCCGAGCATGTCGGCGAGCCTGCCCATGCACCAGTCGTCGAAGGCGTATTCGAGCGTCGTGGAGAGCGAGCCGGGCGTCCAGCCGCAGTCGGCGTTGCGGCGTACGGACGACGTGTGCTCCGCGAGCCGCCAGGCGGTCTCCGCCGGCCAGCCGCGTATACCCTTCTCCCAGGCGTCGGCCATGCACGGGATGAGGGGGTTCCCGATCATGCAGCCGGAGATGCATCCGAAGATGTCCCATACGGGGAGCGTGTCGCGCGGGCCGAGCTCGTTCCAGCGGAGCATGGAGTTGATCGTGTCGTCCACGATGTCGGGGCGGATGATCGTGAGGAGCGGGAACTCGCTGCGGAAGACGTCCCAGCCGCTGAAGACGGTGCGCAATGTGAATGACGACGACTGGTATATCTTCCCGTCGGAGCCCATGTAGCGCCCGTCGGAGTCGGCGATAATGCGCGGATCGATGAGGGAGTGGTATAGGGCCGTGGCGAAGATGGCGCGCTCGTCCTTCGTGCCGCCCTCGAAGCGGACGCCATCGAAGGCATCCTGCCAGAGAGAGCGAGCCCGGGCGCGCGCCGCGTTGAAGTCGAAGTCCGGCATGTCGCGCTCGAGGTTAAGCCGCGCGCCCGCCCCGTCGACGTACGAGAGGCCGGCGCGGACAACGACCGCGTCGCCGCCATGCACGTCGAACTCCGCGAAGAAGCCCGTGTTCGTACCGGCGAAGTCGCGCGCGCCCTCGTACACCTTGTCCTTGTCCCACGCGCCGAACGCGGCGAACGGACGCGAGAACGCGCAGCGGAAGTGCTGCGTGTAGCTCACCTTGCCGCCGCCGCGCCCCCATCCGCCGTCCTCGTGGGGGCAGCGCATGAAGCCCTCGATCGTCCTGTCGTCCACCACGCGCACATGCTGGCGGCTGTGTTTCAGCCACCTCTCCTTCTGCCCGATGCGCCGCCCCAGGTCGATCTGCACGCGCACGCGTTCGGCGCGCGGGAAAGTGAAGCGGAGCATCCCAGCGCGCGGGGCGGCGGTCATCTCCGCGCGCACGCCGTATCGGTCGAGCGTCACGGCGTAGTACCCAGGCGAGGCCATCTCGCGTTCGTGGGAATACGGAGAGCAGGCCTTCTCGCGGTCGAGGATGCGCGGACCAGTCGTGGGCATCACCTGGAAGTTACCGAACTCGCCGTACCAGCCGATGCCGGAGAGATGGGTGAAGCTGAAGCCCTCTATGGTGTCCATGCACCATGAGTAGCCGGGGCCGTTGTCGCCGCCGGTGATGGTGTCCGGCGAAAGCTGGATCATGCCGCAGGGCGTGGCGGCGCCGGGGAAGGTCTTCCCGAGGCCGTGGAAGCTCGACGCATCCTGCGTGATGCAGCCGATGAACGGATTCACCTCGTCCACCATCTCCGCGCCGACGAGGGCGGCAAAGGCAAATGCCGACATGAACGCACAACCAACGATTCCGGTCGCATATACTCTGTTCATGATCTGCCTTTGTCAAATCCCGGCGACGAGCAGGCGTGCGCGCCCGTCCGGCGACACGCGCACGGCGACGCCGGCAGGCACCAGCACGGCGCGGCCCTGCGCCAAAGGCGCCGCACCTCCATCCCACGCCAGACTGGCCGAGCCCTCGGCGGCGTAGAGGACGCGGAACGTGGCCGCGTCCGCCGGGACGTCCACCGGCGCCGACAAAT
>CAMOHV010000429.1 GCA_946615275.1 uncultured Verrucomicrobiota bacterium
GGCGTCCGCCACCAGCGCGTCCACGGCCGGCGAGTCGATGGCGACGAAGCGGCCCATCAGCTGCGTCTCCCGCGCGATGCGCCCTGGAGGAACTTCCAGAGCTTCCTGAAGGGGTTCCAGTGGAAGTCGTCGATGCTGCGGACGAGGCCCTGCTCCTCCACGTCCGTCCATGCGCCGCTCACCGCGTCGATTATGCGGTGGCCCACGACGATCTTGTCGGTGAGGTCCAGCCCCGCGCCCACGTACGTGTCGTCGCAGACCACCGTGCGGGACAGATGGGTGCCCTCGCCCACGAACGAGCCGCTTCCCATGATCACGTCGCGGTCGATCTCCACGTTGCGCGCGCACCAGCAGTCGTCGTTGAGCAGGGCGGGCCCCGTGACCTTCGTGCCGTACTCCATCACCACGTTCCGCCCAATGTGGACGTCCTTGTCGGCCGAATATCCCGGAAGCGTGAAGACGTCGGGGCTGTTCAGCACGGCGATGTTCATCCTCAGCCACGACTTGGTGTTTCTGATGACGAGTCCGCGCGGCATGACGCGCATCCAGCGTCCGCCTTCGCGGCGGTACACGCCGGGAGGGGTGTTGGCGAGCTCGGAGTCCTTGAGCGGCTCGAGCGCCACTTCCCCGGGCGAGTGCCCGGAGAGGCACGGGCCCCACACCACCACGAGGCCGTCTTTGATGTCCTGCGTGAGGGGCGTCCCCTGCCCGAAGAGGTCGTCTAGGCTGCGGGGGAGGGGACCTTCCCGCCCGATGTAGTGCACGGGGCGGCCGATGTTCGTGGGCCCGCTGAAGTCGCTGGCCAGCCGGCTGGAGAAGCGCCAGTCCAGCACCTCGACGCAGGCCACGTCGAAGCGCCGGGCGCACTCAAGGGCGTAGTCGATGCCGCGGCGCCCTGCGACGGGGAGCTCTGCGACGCTTCTGCCGGGGTATATGTCGTCGAACCACTCCATTCCCGCCACGGAGGGGACGATGATGATGTTCTCCATCAGTATGCCCCCTTTCCGCCGATGATGGCGGGGATGGTCTTCAGGAGGATCACGATGTCCTTCCAGATGCCCGGGGCAAGGATGTACTCCTTGTCAAGGCGCACCTGCTCGTTGAAGGGGATCTCGCTGCGGCCGTTGATCTGCCAGAGGCAGGTGATGCCCGGGATCACGTCGAGGCGCTTGCGGTCCTCCAAGGTGTACTTCTCGACTTCGCTCGGGACGGGCGGGCGCGGGCCGACGAGGCTCATGTCGCCGATGAAGACGTTCCAGAGCTGCGGCAGCTCGTCCAGGCTCGTGCGGCGGAGGAAGCGGCCTACCTTCGTGATGCGCGGGTCGTCCTTCATCTTGAAGATCACGCCGTCCTTCGATTCGTTTCTGTCCATGAGCCCGTCCTTCATGGACTCTGCGTCCTGGCGCATGCTGCGGAACTTGTAGAACTTGAAGTGGCGTCCATAGCGCCCCACGCGCGTCTGGCAGAAGAAGACCGGGCCGGGGCTGGAGAGCTTCACGGCGACCGCTATCGCAAGGAAGACGGGCGAAAGGACGACCAGGCCGAGGGCACTTCCCGCTATGTCCATGGCGCGCTTGGAGGCGTAGGCGGCGAAGACGGTGAGCTTCCACGCCCTGAGCCGAAGGCTCCGGCGCCTGTTCCCGTGCGCGCGTTCGGCGAGTTCCCTGAGGAGCTGGTCGAGGTCTGCATCTTTCGTCCTGTCTAGAAAGCTGTCCATTCCGTTCGCTAGAGCTCCTGCGCCATCCCCTTTATGCCTTCGATGAGGGAGGCGGCCTGCGAGGCGTCCTGCAGCTTCGCGGCCTGGCGCAGCGCGATTCCCAGCTGCGCCATGTCGTTGTCGCCGGCGGCGAGCGCGTTGCCCTTGATGGTGTGGGCCACGCGGTCCAGGACCGCCCATGACGCGCCTTCGAGGGCCGCCACGGCCTCCTGCGCCTTCTCGTTCATGGAGGCGACGTATTCGCCGTATATGTCGTTCACCATGTCGGCGTCGCCGCCGAACTGTTCGTCCAGATATTGCTTGCAGCATGTCTTCATGCAGTCTCCTCCTTGTCGTTGTCTGTTGCGTTCCACGGTATGTAGAACATGGTCTCGTTGAGCTTTCCGAAGCGCTGGCGCTGTATGCCGTTGCAGAGCTGGCGCACCATGAGGCGCCCTCTGCCATGGTCTTCCATCTTGATGTTCGCGAGGTCGAACGCGGTGTCGGCGCTGCCTGCGGCCACGTCCATGCTCGGCGGGGGCGAGCCCGCGTCCCAGACCGTGAGCTCCGCCTTGTCCGCGCGCCGCCTGAGGCGGAGGCTCACTATGCCCTTGCGCTGCTGCTGGGCGTTGAGGCCGTGGTCGTACACGTTCATCAGGTGCTCTTCCATCACGAGCTGGACGCGCATGGTGAGCTCCTGCGGCCATCCCTGGGATGCGCACCAGGCGGCGCAGGCCTGGGACGCGGCGTCCACTTCGCTCGGCAGTGGATGCAGCGTGGCCTCGTATATCCCGTCGATCCGGTGGCGGGGGCCGAAGATGAGCACCGTCATGTCGTCGAGCACGCTGGTGTATCCGAATTCGCCGCACGCCACGGCGAACTTGTCTATGATGGGCATGATGGCGCCGGTCGCGACGGCGTCCTCCGCAAGTTCCGTCGCGATGCGCCTGACGAGCGAGTTCGGGATGTGCTCCGGCTGCCCGTCTACGTTCTTCGTCATCTCGTAGATGCCGTCGGTGAACGCGGCGCAGAAGCCGTTGGGCGGC
>CAMOHV010000430.1 GCA_946615275.1 uncultured Verrucomicrobiota bacterium
GGCTTCGGCGTGGCGAACGGCTCCTACATGGACCACTACACGCGCGGCGGCGTGGACGGCACGGCGTTCAACTACTTCCACCACGACCTCGGCCTCTGGTACAGGATATGCTCCAACCTGAAGGTCGGCGCGAGCCTCACATACTTCTACAACCTCAGCCGGCAGGTGCGGCACAGCTCCTACGACATGCACGAGAGCTACAACGCAGGCATCCTGCGCGGCGGCATCCACCTTGCCGTCACTTGGTGATATCACGTCCTCGGTCGCAAGATGGTGGCACACAACGAGATGAGCAAGCTGACGACATCCCTGTTCGTGGCGGCGGTCGCGGCAAGCGCGGTCCTCCCCGCGTTCGCGGCCGACGTGCCGCCGCCGTGCGCGCCCGTGCCCGTGCGGAAGGCCGTGAAGGTCGAGCGGCGGGAGATCGCAGTGTCGATCATCGGGAAGGCGCTCCTTGCGCGCGCGAAGTGCAGTTCGGCGGAGGAGATGATCGCCTACTGGACCGCGGCCATGGACGAGGAGATCGGCAACAAGCCCGACCTCGTGGTGCTGCCCGAGATATGCGACGTACTCCAGGGCGTGACGCCGCAGGAGAAGGCGGACTGGCTGCGCCAACGCGGCAACCGCGTGCTGGAGGCGTTCGCCGCCTACGCGAGGCGCCATCGGTGCTATCTCGTGTACCCCACCTACCGGCAGCGCCCTGACGGCGCCTGGGCCAACTGCGCCATCGTGCTCGACCGCGACGGCGACGTTGTGGGCGTCTACGACAAGTACCAGCCCACAGTGCGCGACCTGAACAACCCCGCGATGGACGTTCGCCCCGGCACTGGGACGTGCGTCGTCGAGACCGACTTCGGGCGCCTCGGGATCATGATCTGCTTCGACCTCAACTTCCAGCCCATACTCGACCTCTACGCGCGCGAGAACGTGGACGTGCTCGCGTTCCCGTCATACTACGACGGCGGACACAATCGCCATACATGGGCGGCTCGCTGCCAGGCGTACGTGGTGGCGGCCACCGTGGGATCCCTCGACAAGACCGTGGTCGGACCCGCCGGGGACGAGCTCTTCCGCGCCGTCTCCCCGGTCACCACGGCCACGGTGCGAATCAACACGAACTGCCGCGTGGTGCATCTCGACTTCAACGGGGCGAAGATCGCCGCCGCGAAGAAGAAGTACGGCTCACGCCTCGCCTGCCGCTACGAGGGGCGCACGGGCGTGGTGACCATGCTTTCGACGGATCCAGCTCTCCCGGTGGATGGCATGCTGGCGGAGTTCGAGATCGAGAGCTGGCGGGACTATGCAGCCCGCAGCGCCGCAGCGCGGGAGGCAAAGGCGTCGGCGGCCGGCGACCAGAAGTGATGTAAGTACCTCAGGAGGAAAGACATGAACAGAAAAGAATTCATCAGGTTGGCGTCTGGCGCCGCCGCGTTCGCGGCGGCAGGATGCTCGACGTCGGCGCCCAAGAAGCCCGTCGACGCCGTCACCTCCGCGACGCCGGTGATCCCGTGGAAGCCGTTCCCCGGCGCCAAGAAGGTGCGCGTGGTGCAGTGGGGGATGCGCCACGAGCACGCGAGCGGCAAGTTCAGATCGCTCAAGAAGCTGCCGGACGACTACGAGCTTGTGGGCATCGTGGACGACCTCTCCTCGAAGACCCCCGCCGAGGTGAACGGCCTCAAGCTCTACGACGGCGTGCCGCGCCTCACACCCGAGCAGGTGTGGGCCGACAAGTCCATCAACTGCGTGTTCGTGGAGGTGACGAACGACGACCTCCCCGGCGTCGCCTGGAAGTGCGCGAAGCACGGCCTCGCGATGCACATGGACAAGCCCGCCGGGCAGAGCTTCGCCCGCTACGAGGCGCTCGTCAAGTTCTGCAAGGCGCGCGGCATCCCTCTGCAGATGGGCTACATGTTCCGCGTGAACCCGGCGATCAAGTTCTGCCAGAAGATCGTGAAGGACGGCTGGCTCGGCGAGATCATCAACGTTGAGGCGGACATGGACCACTCCTACGGCAGCGCCGGCTACCCCGCCTACATCGCATCCTTCAAGGGCGGCCAGATGTACAACCTAGGCTGCCACCTGGTCGATTTCATCCTCCCGATGATGCCGGGCATGCCCACGGGCGCGCACTTCGTGAAGATGCCCGCGCCCGGCGACCCGGAGAACGCCCCAACGCACTGCGTGAGCGTCATCGAATGGCCGCGCGCGACGGCCATGCTTCGCACCACCCGCAGGGCCGCCTGCAACAGCCGCCTCCTGCGCATCCAGGGCACGAAGGGGGCCGTGGACCTTAGGCCCATCGAGCGCTTCGACGGCAAGCCCACCACGCTGGAGCTGCGCCTCGCCCACGACGTCCCCGGCTACAAGAAGGGAACGCACATCGTCGACTGCGGCGTGCAGAAGGACCGCTACGCCGACCAGCTCAAGGAGCTTGCCGACATCGTGCGCGGCCGCATCCCCAACCCGGACCTATACGACCACGACATCGCCGTGCACAAGGTCACACTCATGGCCTGCGGCATGGAGGTCTGATCGTCCTGCCCTCCTTCTCGCCCTAAAACACAAACCATCTAACCAACAAATCATGCTAACACCCATGAAAAGAAAAGAATTCCTGAAAATCGCGGCCGGCACTTCGGTTCTGCCGCTCTTCAACATCGGATGCGCAAGCTTCGGCAAGAGCCGTCCGCGACAGATCGCCGAGGGGCGCAAGATACGCGTCGCGCTTGTGGGGTG
>CAMOHV010000431.1 GCA_946615275.1 uncultured Verrucomicrobiota bacterium
AGACGAACGTTTCTAATGTCTGCGCCGGCGTTCGCCGCAGCGGGGGCGGCGATGCCGTTCGCGTGCGCTGCCGGCATGCCGGAAGGGGCGAAGAAGGGCGTATTCGCCGAGCCGGCGCGCGATCTGCCGCTCGCGGAGGACTGCGACGTGATCGTGGCCGGCGGCGGTCCGGCGGGGATATCCGCCGCCGTCGCGGCCGCTCGCGCTGGGGCAAAGGTGCGCCTGTTCGAGCTGCACGGAGCGCTTGGCGGCGTGTGGACAAGCGGTTTCCTCGGATGCCTCATCGACTTCGACAAGTCCGCAACCGACCGCGAGATAATGCGCCGCCTCGAGGCGCTTGACGTGCTTCTTGCGCGCAACCCGCGCCGCAAGGACGTCAAGGTCGCGAACTTCACCTACGATCCAGAGTCCATGAAGGTGGTCTGCGAGGACATGTGCGCGGAGGCGGGCGTGGACTTCCGCCTGCACACCGCCGTGACGGCGGCGTACCGCGACGCCTCCGGGCGCAACATCGAGACCGTGGTCACGGAGGGGAAGGACGGACGGCGCGCGTGGCGCGCCAAGGTGTTCATCGACTGCACCGGCGACGGCGACCTCTCCGCCCGCGCTGGATGCGGCTTCGACGTCGGCGGGCCCGGCGGCTCCAACGACCAGCCCGCCAGCCTCTGCGCGATGGTGGTGTCTCCGCATCCCGACAGGATCGCGCCGTACGTCGTGAACCATCCCTCGAACTTCGACGCCTCAGGCCGCCCCCTCACGGAAAACGCCAAGAAGATGATGCATGCGGAGATGGTGCGTGCCGGGCTCGCCCCCTCGTACTCCATGCCTACCCTCTTCATGGTGCGCGAGGGCGTTTACGTGTGGATGATGAACCACGTCTACGGGCTCAAGGTGGACGACGCGGCGGGCCTTGCCCACGAGACCGTCCGCGCCCGCCGCGAGGTGCTTGAGAGCGCCCGCGCGCTCGCCCGGCTCGGCGGCCCCTGGGAGGGCTTCGCCGTCGTGGCCACGGCCGAGCAGCTGGGGCATCGCGGCGCACGGCGCGTGCACGGGCGCTACACGATCACCGTCGCCGACGTGGAGAAGGGCGCAACGTTCCCGGACGCCGTCACCACGTCCAACTTCTGCGTGGACATCCACGCCACCACGGCGGACCGCAACAAAAAGGCCGCCTACAGCTCGATGGGCGTCAAGGCGCGTCCGTTCCAGATCCCGATGCGCGCGTGCATCGCCAAGGACGCCGACAACCTGTACCTTGCCGGACGCTGCATCTCAGGCGACTTCATCTCGATGGCCAGCTACCGCGTGACCGGCAGCGCCGTCGCGATGGGCGAGGCCGTGGGCAAGGCCGCCACCCTCTGCGCCCTCGGGCGTTGAAAAACGCGGAGGTCGCGTCAGGCGAATATCTTCTCCAGCCGCTTGATGGCCTCGAGGACGTTCTCGCGGCTGTTGAAGGCCGAGATGCGCACATAGCCCTCGCCGGAGCGCCCGAAGCCTGCGCCGGGGGTGGAGACGACGTTCGCCTCGTTGAGGAGCTTGTCGAAGAACGCCCAGGAGTCGCCTTTCACGTCTATCCAGAGATAGGGGGAGTCCGTGCCGCCCACGACAGAGAGCCCGAAGCGGGTGAGGGCGTCCTTCATGAGGCGCGCGTTCTCGAGGTAGAAGTCGATTGTGGCCTTGATCTGGGCCTGGCCCTCGGGGGTGTAGATGGCGGCGGCGCCGCGCTGGGTGATGTAGCTGCAGCCGTTGAACTTGGTGGTCTGGCGGCGCGTCCAGAACGGGCGAAGCTCGACGGCTGTGCCGTCGGCGGTCCAGCCGACGAGGCCCTTGGGGACGACCGTGTAGCCGCAGCGCACGCCCGTGAATCCGGCGGTCTTGGAGTAGCTGCGGAACTCTATCGCGCATGTGCGCGCGCCGGAGCACTCGTAGATGGAGTGGGGGATGCCGGGGGTGCGGATGAACGCCTCGTAGGCGGCGTCGAAGAGGATCAGGGCCTTGTTGGCGTTCGCCCAGTCCACCCATGCCTGGAGCTGGGGGAGGGTGGCGACGGCGCCGGTGGGGTTGTTGGGGTAGCAGAGGTAGACGACGTCGGCGGGCTCGGAGAGGTCGGACGGCGAGGGGACGTATCCGTTCCCGGCGGTGCAGTCGAGGTAGATCAGGTTTGCGTAGCGTCCGCCCTCGTTCGCGCCGGTGCGGCCGGCCATGACGTTGGTGTCCACGTATACGGGATAGACGGGGTCGCCGACGGCGATCTTGGCGCCGGGGCCGAAGAGCTCCTGGATGTTGCCGCAGTCGCACTTCGCGCCGTCGGAGACGAACACCTCGTCGGCCGCGACGTCGATTCCGCGCGCCTGGAAGTCGTTGGCGGCGATGGCCTCGCGGAGGAACGCGTAGCCCTGCTCGGGGCCGTAGCCGTGGAACGACTCGCGGCGGCCCTCGTCGTCTACGGCCTTGTGCATGGCCTCGAGGACGGCTGGGGCGAGGGGCTCGGTGACGTCTCCGATGCCGAGGCGGATTATCCTTGCGTCGGGGTGGGCGTCCTGGAACGCCTTGACGCGGTGGGCGATCTCGGCGAAGAGATAGCTCGCCTGGATCTTGAGGTAGTTTTCGTTTATGTGTAGCATGGTTGAATGTTTTTATTTTAGTAGAGGTTGAAAGGTTGAATGGTTGAAAGGTTGAAAGGTCGGGGTTAGATATGATACAGATTGACTTTTTCGTGG
>CAMOHV010000432.1 GCA_946615275.1 uncultured Verrucomicrobiota bacterium
CTTCCGCAAGCTCGACTGCCCCAACGCCGCCGCCGCCGTGGGCCGCGCCTACGAGCTCGGCATCCTCCGGGCGTAGGGCGGATACCCCGTCACCCGTCCGGGGAAACATCCCCGTGATTCTCTTGTGGTTTTGCCGGGCGAATGCTATAATTCGCCCCATGGAGAACAAGTGTCATTTGATGGTCCGTGCCGCGTGTGCGGCCCTTGCGATTCTTTCTTGCGCGGCGCAAGCGAGCGCCACGACTTCTCAGGCGGCCCACGGTGCCGCCGTTGCGCCGCCTTGCCGCGCGGTGCAGGAGGCCATCGACCGCGCACTGGCGGCGGGGCAGACCACGATCTCGATTCCCAAGGCGGTCTACACCCTTCCTCCGGGAAAGGTGGCGTCGATCCACCTGCAAGACGTGAAGGACGTGACGGTCGACTTCCAGGGCGCGGAGCTGCGCGGTAAGATTCGCAGCGGAATGATCCGCCTGGACAGGTGCGTCAACGTGACGATCAAGAACCTGACGATCGACTATCCGGACTGCCTGCCGTTCGCCGAAGGGTGGATCCGGAACGTCGGGCCGGACGGCGCATGGGACGTGGAGATCGCCGACGGCTACGCCGATCGCGCGGGAGGCTGGCCCATTCAGGTCTACGACAAGGACACGGGGGCGCTCGTGAATCCCATGCGCATGGGCGGCGAGAAGATCGTGCGGACGGGGCCGAGGCGCTTCTCGGTCACGGGCGGCAGGAACCGGAAGGGAAAGGTTGGCGACGTGGTGGTGTGGTCGTTCGGTTGCGAGACGTTTGGCGCCACGCAGTCAATCGGCACCCGGGCGCATGCCGTCTACCTGGTGGACTGCGCGAACTGCCGCGTCGAAAACGTGACCGTCTACTCCACGCCCGGTTCCAACGCCTTCCGTGAGGTCCTGGGGCTCGGCGGCAACACCTACGCGCGTTGCTCCGTGGTGCCGCGGGACGCGGGGAGCGATCCAGTGGCGCGCGCGCTGCCGCGCTACAGAAGTGGCAACCACGACGCGTTCAACAGCCGGGCCGTGAAGAGGGGCCCGGCGCTGATCGGCTGCGTGGCGCGGAACCATTGCGACGACGACGTGAACATCCACGGACCCTACCAGTACGTCGCGTCGGCGCAGGGGCGCGTCGCGCGCGTGTTCGTCAAGGACATGTACGCCGGGACGCTGAAGGTGGGCGATCCCGTCCAGCTCGTCACCAAGGACGGGCACGTCCCTCCGGTGCAGCCGGTCATCGCCGCCCTGCGTCCGGCCGAACCGACGCCGGCGGAGATCGCGGACATGAAGAAGGGACTCGTGCGGCAGATGGTCGAATCGTGCCACACGATGGTGGAGGTGACGTTCGACCGCGAATGCGACGCGCTCAAGGCGGGGTCGCTCTTCGTGTCGCAGAACCAGGGCGGCAACGGCTTTCTGCTGCGCGGGTGCCGGTTCGGTCCGAACAGGGCGCGCGGGTTCATCTGCAACGCGTCGGACGGCGTGGTGGAGGACTGCATCTTCGACGGCCTCGAAGGACAGGCGATCCTCTCGCGGCCCAGCTACGGATGGCTGGAAGGCGGCGCGGCGCGGAACGTCCGCATCCAGGGCTGCACGTTCATCGACTGCGGCGTGTTCTTCGGCGTGCACAAGGAGATGGAAACGACGCCCGACTGCCACCGAAACATCGTGTTCTCCGGGTGCAGGTTCCGGGGCGCGCGGGCGACGCTCGACGTGCGGTGCTGCCGCGGCCTGACGCTGGACGGCAACACGTTCGACCTGCCGCCGGACAAGGCGATCCGGCTCGTGCACGTAGCCGACGTCGCAGACACCCGCCCTGCGGACGGCAACGGCGAAAGCGGCGGCAAGCCCCGTGGAAACTGGAACGAATACCTGTCCAGCATGGAACAACCTGCGCCGAAGACCGGCGTCAGGCGTTTTCGGCTGGACGGCATCCCGCAAAAGGTCTACTACGACGCGCAGTCCCCGCTGGAACGCGGTTCCGGCTGTTCGCTTGCGGTCGTCGTGATACATGGCTGGGGAGGCGGATTCATACGCTCCCGGTCGCAGGAAACGCTCATTGACGAGTTCCGGAAGATGAAATGTTTCGGCGAGGACGTCCCGTACGTGATCGCGCCGCTCTTTCCGCGCGACGACCTGGCCGAAAAGAAGTTTGGGAAAGTGGAGGGGCTTGCCACATGGAACCGCTCGTGGTCCAAGGATTTCCGCGTCAACCTGGCCGTGCCGGGGAAGGCCGAAGACGATTGGCGCGGCGGCGGGGACGCCATGGGCACTGCGCTCAGCTCGTATGATGTCGTGGACCGCATTTTCGCCCTGTTCGGCGACAGGCGGCGTTTCCCCAACTTGAAGAAGGTCGTGCTGACCGGTTTCTCCGCGGGCGGGCAGTTCGTCGGACGTTACGCGGCCGTGGGGAAAGGGAATGTGCGGGAAGGCGTGAAGATCGCATACGCGGCCATGGCGCCGTCGACAGAACTCAGGCTCGATCTGGAGGTCAGATGGCATTATGGGCTGAAGGGACGTCCGCGCTACGCGGCGACGCTTACAGAAGAAGACATCATGAGGAATCTTTCTTCTCGTCGCGTCTGGCGCGGGTGCGGTTCCAAGGACGTGCTGGGACGTCCTCACACGGCGCTCGACAGCTGCCCCGAGGCGATGGCGCAAGGTGCCAACCGGTTTGACCGCTTCCGGAAGTTCGAGTCCTA
>CAMOHV010000433.1 GCA_946615275.1 uncultured Verrucomicrobiota bacterium
ACGTGGTGGATGTGGTTGTAGCGCTCCACGGTGCCGGGCTGCGCGCCGAGAAGGTAGATGCCGCCCATGTCCGAAAGAACATGCTGGCCGATGTCGTAGATGTGGTTCCACTCTATGATGTTGTCGCGGGCCGTCGTCACCACCGCCCAGTTCCAGCCCACCGACACACCGGAGTAGTACATGTCGTGGATCGTGTTGTGGGCTATCCTGCAGCCCGCGCCGTGCCCGATCCACACGCCCACGCCGGCGGGGTCCACGCGTCCGCCGCCCTCCACGATGCAATCCTCCACCACGCACCCCTTCGAGATGACGGACTTGCGCGTCTTCTCCCAGCCGTCGCCGATGCGCACGCCGCCCGCGCCGAGGTCGAAGAACTCGCACCCCACGGCCGCGCAGCCCTCCGAGCCGCGCGTGAACACCGCGCCGTACGCGCCCGTGTGCGCCACCGCGCATCCCTCGAGCCTGACGCCGCGCGCGCCCTCGGCGTGCACCGCGCCCGGCTGGTCGGCCGCCGCCTGCGCCACGTGGTTGCCGCCAGGCTGCACCCCATAATCGGAGTATGCGAACATGATCCCGCGGAAGACGACGTCCTCGGAGCCGTCGATGCGGACTGCATGCCGATGCCAGGCCGCCACCACCTCGCACTTCTCCGGAGTCTCTCCCGGCCGCGGCACGTATACGACCTCGCCCTTCGCGGAGTCGAGATACCAGTCGCCCGGCTCGCCGAGAGCCGTGCGGACGTTGTCGAAGCGGTACCAGCGGTCGTAGTTCACCGCCTCGTAGCTGTTCTTGAGATGAGGCGTGTCGAGCGTGACGCACCTCTCCCCGGCGTTCCACGCCGCCACCTTCGCGCGCGTGATCGACCACACGTGGAACAGGCACACCTCCATCCCCGGGTTGTCCCCCTCCGGGAACTCGCCATCCTTGCAGATGAAGCGCTCGCGCCCCGTTCCGGGCTCCTCGCCGCCAGGCGCCTTCGCGAAGTAGTAGCCCTTGCGCGGAAGGAACGGACGCGTCCTGCGCTGCCCGTCCACGTAGAGCTGGGCGAATGCCGACCCCCTGGGGACGCTCGCGCGCCACCAGCCGTTGGCGTCCACCCTCCATCCGGCGATCCGCCTGCCCGCACTCACGACGGGCGCCGCGCCGGGCGCGGCCTCGAATACGAGATGCCTGTCCGCCGCCGTGAGCACGAACGGCCTCTCGGCCTCGTACATCCCTCCCGCGAGGACGATCCGGCCGCCGCCCGACGCGCGCGCGCGCTCCGCCGCCGCGGCGAGGCTCCTCAGCGGCGCCGCCGCCCCGGCCGCCGCGTCGTCGCCCGCCGGCGAGACGTGAACCTCCGCGCAGAAGCTCGCAAACGACAGGGCCACGACTGCAAACGAAAGTGCCGTTCGGCAATTCATGCTTCCGGTTTCACTCGTCATGATCTCTCCATTGCTCAAGTTGGATGAGGATATTATAGCACAATCCGCCGGTCAGCGTCTCGGCAGAGACTGGTCGCCGTCAAGGCTGGGCATGTCGCGCGCGCCCACCGCGCCGCCGTCAGAGGCGAGCGCGCGCCCGGGCGACCCCGGGGCCAGGCGATAGTCGCGCATCGACGGATTCACGAACTTCGGCTCTGCGAACCCGGAATGCGGGTCGAAGCCAAGCGCGCGGTAGCCGTCCCAGTCCAGCTTGCGGAGGCTCTTACCCTCCAGCCAGCGGAGGACCGGCGTCGCGCCGTCGTTCCAGACTAGATTGTTGTCGTGCACAAGGCCATGGCGCCAGTCCAGACCGCTTCGCGCCGTCCACTCCGTGGCGCGGCAGAAGATGTTGTTCCTCACGACGAAGTTCGTCGTGGCCGCGCGGTTGTGGTAGTACATCAAATGCGCGCCGTTCGGATCGGGACGCTGCGAATGGGCCCAGCCGCCGCCGGCGTCCACGCACGTGTTGTGCTCGAAGGTGACGTTCGCCGTGAGCTTCGCGTTCCAGTACTCGAAGGAGTACTCGGAATTCCAGATCACGTTGTCGCGCCAGACGATGTCGGTCTCCGTGTCGTTCCTGCCCTGGTTCGTGAGCGCGGCGTCGTAGATCTCCCACAGGCGGTTGCGCTCCACCAGGTTGTTCGCGGCGTCGCCCCAGAACTCGATTCCGTTCCCGAAGCGCACGGGGAACATGATCTTCCCCGTCTTGGGATCCTTCCGCCAGAACTGGAGTCCACCGCCGATCCAGCTGATGTCGCAGTTGCGGATCGTTATGTTGCGCGTAGATCCGCCGCCGAATCCGTGCGCCGCGCCGTAGCGCACCCAAAGTCCGTCGAACACCACGTCGTGGCGGCCGCCCTCGTTCACCACGTGTTTGGTGAACGCAAGCTCTATGGAGGAGAACTCCCCGCCGGGGTTGCGCGGATATTTGACCACAACGCGCTTCTTATCCGGATCGTACCAGTAGTCGAGATCGTCCTCCATCCTGACGGACTTCTGCCATTTGGCGTCCTTAGGCACATCCCATTCCGGATTGCGCCATTTCTTCACCCCCCACTTCCTTCCATGATCGCAGATGAATATGCCTACGTCGAACGGCAGCATCGCCGCCTCATCGACGTCGAGGCGCCAGAGGCCCACCGGCACGAAGTCGAACACCGCCCCCTCCGGCAGCACGTCGCCGAAGCTGAAGTGCAGGGCTGAACTCTCCAGTTCGGACGCCTTTGCGAGCCTGCCCTCCAACGCCC
>CAMOHV010000434.1 GCA_946615275.1 uncultured Verrucomicrobiota bacterium
GGCCGCGCACTCGATGGCACGCGCCATGAAATCGGTCTCATCAACGCCGCCGGCCATGCGCGCCTCCTGTTCAGACGCCAACGGACAGCGTCTCATTCTCCTTGGGCTCCGTCGCGGGCAGATTCTTCGCAAAACGGTCGAGTATGCCGTTCACGAAACGCCCCGACCTCGACTCCGAGAAGTACTTCACGAGATCGACCGCCTCGTTCATCACCACTGGGGCGGCGATGTCGCGGCAGTTCAGCAGCTCCCATGCGCCAAGGCGCAGCGCGGCGCGCTCCACGCTTCCCAGCCTGTAGAGGCTCCAGTTCTCGAGAAACGGCTCTATGGCGGCGTCGAGCGCTTCGCGGTCCTTCCACGCGCCGCGCGCACGCTCTTCGGCGAACGCCTTCATGCGCTCTAGCGCGACGCGGTCATGCTCGCTGGTGACGCCGAACACGACATGCGCTGTAACGGAGCCGCTCTCCAGTTCCGAGCGCTCCTCCTCGGCGAGACGCTCCCAGAAGAGCTCCAGCGCGAGATCGATGTCTTCGGGCGGGTTCAAATCGAACTGCACGAGCGCCTGCAGCGCCCATTCACGGCCTTGTCTACGTTTGATCATTTCAAGATATCTTCCTAGTCGGCACACAGAAGATCACATTGATTCCGCTTTCTCCATGAATCGCTTGCGATCTGGATGGTGGAGATAAGGGGAGTCGAACCCCTGACCTTCTCAATGCCATTGAGACGCTCTACCAACTGAGCTATATCCCCATGCGGAAAACGGGTTATATGATACCATATACCGCGCCCTGTCGCAAGAGGTAAACGAAAAAATTTGCATGGGGGCAGTCAACTGTGGTTAAGTCGCCGCCTGCGGCGGCTTTAAGTCGGCGGCTTCGCCGCCTTTAAGTGGGGTTACGCCCCTAAGTAACTTAGGCCGCGCAGCGGCCACTTAACCACTTAAAGCCGCGAAGCGGCGACTTAATCACTTAAAGGCGGCAACGCCGCCTAAAGGCCACGGCGAACGCGCCATCGTGGCCGGTGTCGAGCGGGAAGGACGCGCGGCGCGCGATCTCGGTGAAATCAGGGTTGGCAGCGAGGAAGGCCGCCGCGCGCTCCTCGTTCTCCTCCGGCTCGTTGGAGCAGGTTGAATACACAAGCACCCCGCCGGGCGCGACGAGGCGGGCGGCGGACGAAAGGAGCTCGCCCTGGAGCGCCACGAGCTCCGCAAGGCGCGCGGCGCTCCAGCGCCAGCGCGCATCGGGCCGGCGGCGGAGAACGCCCGTGTTGGAGCAGGGCGCATCGACTAGCACGCGGTCGAATCCCTCGGCCATTGAAGGGCCGAGGTTCAAGTTGCCGACGTTGACCGAGGGTGTGGCCTCCACCCAGTCCAGCTTGAGGCGCGCGAGGTTCTCGCGAAGGCGGGCGAGGCGCCTGGGGTTCACCTCCTGCGCGACGAGCCGCCCCTCGCCCTTCATGCGCCAGGCGATCTGCGCCGTCTTGCCGCCGGGGGCCGCGCAGAAATCAAGCACCGAAAGCCCGGGGCGCACATCAAGAAGCTCCACCGCGCCGAGCGTGGATGGATCCTGCACGATGAAATCGCCCTCGGCGAAGCCGGGGGCCTCGTCCACGCGCCGCCCGCGAGGGAGAAGCACGGATTCGCCGCCGCGATACGCGAGGTAGGTCTCGGCGGGCTGGTTGTGCCAGGCGGCGAGCCGCGCCGCGGCGTCCGCGCCATAGCGCACCGTCCAGCGCTCCACGAGGGCGTCGGGGAAGGATTCGCGTTCTGCGAGGGGGGCGGAGGCGATGGCGGCCTCCAGCTCCGCGCGCCGGCGGAGGAGATTCCTGAGAACGCCGTTAACGACCTTCGCCACAGATCTGTTGGGACAGCTCTTCGCCGCCTCCACGGTCTCGGAGACGGCGGCGAAGTCGGGGACGTCGGGCATGTAGAGGATCTGCGCCGCGCCCACGTAGAGAAGCGCCTCGAGCTCGCCCTTGGGCCAGCGCTGGAGAAGCACGCCGAGAGCGAGCCTGAGGGGGCGAAGCCTGCGGATCACCGCATAGACGAGATCCTGCACGAACGCGCGCTCCGCGCCCTGCGGCAGCATGTCGTGCGGCGGCTCGTGCGTGGCGAGCCAGCGCGCGACTATGAAGGCTGCTTGGCGGCGCGTGTTCATGCGAGGGCGGCGATGGCCTCGATCTCAACCTTGACGTCCTTGGGAAGGCGCGCGGCCTGCACGCAGGAGCGGGCGGGCTTGGAGTCCCCGAAGAGTTCGGCATAGACGGCGTTGAGGGCGGCGAAGTCGTTCATGTCGCTGATGAAGACGGTTGTCTTCACCACCTTGTCGAGCCCGGAGCCGGCAGCCTCGAGGACGTTCTTCAGGTTGGCGATCGCCTGGCGGGTCTGCTCCTCGATCGTCTCGGCGTGGATGGTGTTCGTGGCGGGGTCGATCGGGATCTGCCCGGAGCAGTAGACCATGCCGTTCGCGACAATCGCCTGCGAATACGGGCCGAGCGCCGCCGGCGCGTTGGGGGTGCTTATGACTTGCATATCTGTTCCTCCTATCATCTATTTCACCTATTCACTATTCCCTGTTACTTGTTCACTATTTCTGGTGGCGGCGCATCTGGCGGGTGACGGGCATCTCGACGGAATCGGGGTCGATTACGCCGTCCTTCGCCGGTGCGGGAGTGTACTTCTTGCGGATCCACCACATCTGCA
>CAMOHV010000435.1 GCA_946615275.1 uncultured Verrucomicrobiota bacterium
CTGGAACTCCGGCGGCCGCTGGTGGCAGTACGGGCGCTCTCCGTCGGACGGCGGCGTGGCCACATTCCTGATGGGCAACGCGAGTATGCCGATAACGCAGAACGCGGCGGCGGGCCTCAGGCTTGGGGGGATCGTCGCGACGAACTCCCTGAGCACGAAGTTCAACGGGGCGAATCCGATAATCTTCACGGGCGAGCCGTTCATCTCCAACGTGGGGGGCACGTTCACGTTCAGCGGGGTTCCGCTTCAGGTGGAGGGCGGAGCGGAATTGAAGATCGACTGCGGGAGATGGGCTTCCATTGGAGGAGGCGTGGTGGCGCTTGACGGCACGTCCTTCGCGGGAGAGGGAAGCGTGAAGGTGGCGGGCGGCACGGTGAGGCAGGCCGGAACGGCGTCCACGACGTGCGTCTCCGAGAACAGCGTCCGCTTCGGCGGCGGAGCGGTGGAGGTGGCGCCGGCGGCGTCGGGCGCGACGGTGGCGGAGACGATGTGCACGGCCGCTGGCGCGAGCGTGGTGGCGGCGAAGAACGGCGGCAGGCTCTACATTACGCAGGGCGGGGCGGAGTCGGTCTCGCTCACGATGGGAGCCTTGTCGCGCGAAGGGCGCGGCACGATCACGATCGCGGCGGACCCTGCGGCGCTGGGGACGTCCCAGTCCTACCGATTCGCGTCGGTCCCGGCCGCCGTGAACGGACTCATGCCGGCGTATCTCGCGCTTCTCAGGCCTGACCGCGCATACGACCTTTTCGCCTACGACGCCGATGGCGGCCTCGTTCCGGCTGCATGGGCGGATTCGCTTGGAGCCGACTGGACGTCCGCCGCGGCCCTCGACGTGGGCGGCGCGACGAACGACGACGATGCGCATGTGGCCGCGCTCAAGCTGGACTTCTCGACAGGATCCTTCGTCAACAACGGCAGAATCCGGATCGGCAACGGGACGGATCCCGCCGCGCTCGTCCTGAACTGGAACGAGAATAGGAACGTCAGCGGCACGGGCTCGTTCGACTTCGGCACGTCCGAGGGCGTGATCTGGCTGGGCAGCAAGATTGCCAGCGCTGGCTCGGCGCGCGAGTTATACATTACGGTGCCGGTCCACGGCTCGAACGGCCTGACGCTCACGGGCCGGCAGAACTCGTATCAGCCCATATTCTCCCTGGATTCGGAGGCCAACGACTTCTCCGGCCCTCTGCACGTCATGGGGTGCCGCCTTCTCATAGTGCGCACGTCCAACATACCGCCAGACGTTCCGATCCACATCGACGGATCCTCGAACGCGCGCAGCGCCCAGATGTTCTTCTACTGCAGCGGCGTAATGACGAACGACGTATTCCTCTCCGGCTACGGCCTCGCCTCCGACAGCGACCATCCCGGTGCGGTAATCTTCGCGAGCGACCTGCGCCTAGCAGGGCGCATCACGCTCGAAGGCGACACGCGCATCGGGAGCGCGAACAACATCACATACCACCTGGACGGCCCGATCGCGGGCGCGGGCGAGCTTTCCTTCGGGAGCAACTACAACAACGGCCACGCCTGGCTGAACGGCACGAACACCTGGACGGGCGGGCTTGCGGTGAAATCCCCGCTCTCGCTGCACCTTGGCCACGCCGGCGCCACGCTGGGCGCGGGCGCGGTGGATCTCGTCTCCGGCTCCACGCTCGATCTCGCGAGCGCTGACGGAGCGGTGGTCTCGAACGTCGTGACGGGAGGCGGGAACCTGCTGCTGCCGTCGAACGCCGTGTTCGCGGCGTCCGCCGCGTTCGCGAAGGTGGACATGCCGGAGGGGGCGACGCTGAGCGTTAGCAGCCTCGTGGCGGCGTCGTTCCCGGCGCGGGCGGCCACGGAGGTGAAGGGCGTCTCCGGCGGATCGTCCGTGGTGATCGGCGGCGGCGGGGCCGACGAGACGTTCATGGGGAGGCTTAGCGACGGAGACGGCGTCCTCTCCCTGGAGAAGACCGGCTCCAACACGCTTACGCTCCACGGCCCGCAGGGCTACACCGGCTCCACGACGGTCTCCGGCGGCACGCTCAAGCTCGAATCCCAGGAGAATCCCGTGGAGGACGGCATAAGCTGGTGGATCGACGCGGACGCCACGAACACCATGCTCTTCGCCGCCGACGGCGTCACCGTCACCAACTGGGCGAGCCGCGTGGGGACCTTCGCCTTCGGCGCCGCCGGTACTGTGCCCTCCGACGCCAGCAACATCCCGGCGTGGTCGCACGTGTACGGCTCGCAATGGGGCTGCCCGAAGCTCGAAGACTGCTCGTGGGCGCCAGGCCACAAGGTGGTTCGCTTCTACACGAACACGTTCGACCGCCTCTATGCCACGGACGTTGGTGGCACCACCCTCGCCACGCATCGTACTGTCTTCTTTGTCACGCGCACTGTCGAGTACTGGTATTACAAGACCGGCGATGTCGGCGGACCGTTCGGCGGACTCTTCGGACGCGCTGGCAGCGACTACGGCATCCGCCTTACGGGCTACACCCCCGCCAACGACCTCGGTTCATGGAGCGGGGCCGACGACAACAACCACTTCTTTGACTCCGACGGCAAGTACTGGAACAACGGGGAGCTGAAGAACTATCAGTTCACCTGGTCCAAACCGCAGATACTCGTGGCGGAGCAGTCGTTGCATGCAGACAACAGCAACATGGTCACGTTCCGCCCCGCGATAGGCGGATACTTCAACACGCAT
>CAMOHV010000436.1 GCA_946615275.1 uncultured Verrucomicrobiota bacterium
TCCCGAAGTGGCGTGCGCGCGTTGAGCGCGTCGGCCTCGGCCTGCGTCAGCGCCGTGTAGAGCTTAACCACGGGATGGCGCGCGCCGTCTTTGCGGAAGGTGTACACGCAGCCGTTCGCGCCATGGTCGGCCTTGCCGGCGAATCTGCGCCCCTCGAGGGATCGCGTGAAGAAGGAATACGCGGCGAGCGACGGATACGGATAGCCGTCGGCGCCGACGAGCGTGGTGAAGCTGGGCGGCGTCACGAGGCCCATGTAGCCGTGCGCCGTGTAGAGGAACACGCGCCTGTCGCCAGCGGCGAGGAGGGAGAGCGTATAGCGGCACGTGTCGTCGGCCACGCGCGCAAGCTCCTGCGGCGTCTCCGCATCCCACGGCACCGTCCGTTCGTAGAGCCCGCTCATGGCGCGCCCGCCGCCGTCTGAGCCGGTGCTGGTGCCCTGGCCCTCGCTCATGTAGACGGGCTTGCCGTCGAGCTTCGGATGCTTGTCGAGAAGCGGACGGAACGCAAGGTCGGCGTAGTCCGCGTCGCCGCGCAGCGCGCGCGTGTTGGGGGTGTAGATGTGGTAGTCCACGATGTCGCACGTCTCCCATCCGCCGCCCTCCGCGACGCCTTCGGTCCACTTCGCGCCGCTGTTCGCGGCGTACGTGTTGAAACCGCTCACGAGTATCTTCGGGTCCACGGCCTTGACGGCCTTGTAGGTGAGCGCCTGGAACGCTCCGAAGTCCTGCGCCGTGCGGTCCTTGTCGTAGTACTTGAGGTCCGCCGCCGACTTCCACCAGCGCCCCCACGGCTCGTTCCACACGAAATACTCGTCGATCACCCCCCTGTAGCGCTTCACGACGGTCGTCACGTAGTTGAGCCAGGCGTTGGTGTCCACGGGCCTGAGGTACTTCTCGAAGTATCCCATGCCCTTGCACCCGAGGTCGCCGTAGTGCGTGGCCCACGCCGGGGCCGTGCCGAGCTGCGCGAATATCTTCACGTTGTACCTGCGGAAGCGGTTGATGGACTCGTCGTGGAAGGTCCACTTCCCCTTCTCCTCCTCTAGGGCCCACCACCCCGTGCAGCGGGTGGCGGCGTCGTGGAGGCGCGTCCAGTTCACGCCGCACGCCTTCAGGGCCGCGAGCGTCCCCGGGCGCGGCTCCATGTGGACCCCGAACGGCGAGTCGGGCATGTCGCGCCCCCAGCCGAGCGGGCGCACGATGCGCGTGAATATGAACTCGTCTGGGGCCGACACCGCCTTGCCGGCCGCGAACACCTCCGCCGTTACTCGGAACTGCCCCGTGCGCCCCGCCACGGCGGCTGACGGGTCTATCTCGCCCTTCTCGAACGCGCCGCCCTTGAGGGGGATTTCCGCGAGCGGCGCGGAGCGCCCGTAGAGGTCGGCGAAGGAGAGCTTCAGCACCGCGCCCACCGGGGCGTCCGCCACCGCCCACGCAACGCGCGGCCTCTCGTCGGTGAACCAGATGCGCGTGGAGCCGGCGATCTCGCCGCCCGCAGGCGCGAGCGCGCAGGCGACGGCGAACGGGCACTCGGGCGTGTCCTTGCCGATCCCCACCCTGAGGTCGTCGAGGAAGAGCTCGCCCGCGCCCACGAACTTCACCGCGAACGCCTTCTCAAGGTCGCGCGGCTTGAAGTCGAACGTCACGACGCGCCATGACACGCCTGGCTTCACCGCGAAGCTCCTGATGATGTGCCTGTTGTGCGCCACCATCTGCGCGGTCCAATCGCCAGAGCCCCTGCAGCGGAACGAGACGACGTGCGGCGCGTACGGGTCGCTCGTCTGGAACGGCTCGCCCCACACCGCCATCGTCTTGTCCCTCTCGGACGAAATGCGCAGAACCGGCGTGGACGCCTCGGAATCGGGCACGGCCTCCACCACGCCCGTCTCGGTGTTGCGGTCGTCGTTCCATCCGTTCGGAAGCCCCAGCAGGAACCGCCGGCTCACGAACACCCGCTTCTCGGGCGGCGGACGCTTCACCGTGCGGACCAGGTCGGCGCGCTCCACCTTCTCCAGCAGAATCCTCCTGAGATCCGTCTCCCCGTTGCCGAGGTGCAAGTAGAGGCCCACGTTGCCCGCGGCCGCCTTGTTCACCTGGAATATGTACTTGCGCTCATCCCAGTCCGGCGAACTGAACCGATGCGACGAAAAGGAAGTGTACGGCGCGGGATTGAGGCGCAGGCCGAGTCCAAGCGTGCCGCCGCGCACGCGCCCCTTCACCGTGAGCCGGAAGAATCCCGGCACCTTGATCCTGGGGCAGTAGATCGAGAACTGCACCGGACCCTTTCCGGCGTCGGAGACGAAGCGCAGATACTTGATGCCGTCGTCCTCCTGCAGGGCCATCGTGCACCGGCCCTCGCTCCAGGAGGAGAAGTTGTCTGACACCCCGTCGGGCAGGACTCCGCTGCACAGGCCCACGCGCCGGCCGTCCACGCGCCTCTCCGCCTTCGTGAAATCCAAGTCGATGAGCGTCTCGGTGGCATTGCCCGCAATGACGCTGGCTATGCACGCCGCAATCATGAATGTGAACTTCATTCCGTCTCCTTGCCTGTAACTTCCTTATGGCTTCTCGTATTTGCTTTCGCTACTGGGAGTTTTGGAGTTTGGAAGGCTTGGAGGATTTTATAATTTTCTCCGAAACTCCTAGTCTCCTAATCTCCAAGCAGCGAAAGCAATAAAAGTTATCCTCAT
>CAMOHV010000437.1 GCA_946615275.1 uncultured Verrucomicrobiota bacterium
TTGAACGAGGCTCGCCAGCGCGCGCTCGACGCCCAGCGCGAAATGCTCAAGAACGAGTTCGGCGAGCTGGCCGCCAGGCTCCTCAACGACAAGCAGCGCAGCCTCTCAGAGGCGAATGAGCGATCCGTCGCCTTGTTGTTCAAGCAGCTTCAGGAGAAGCTGAAGAAATACGAGGAGGAGGTGGAGAAGGCCGCCGGGGAGAACACCAGGCTCGGCGAGCACATGAAGACGCAGCTGGCGGCTCTGCAGAACTTCGCAGACAGGGCGCAGGCGTTCACGGCGGCGCTCATCGGCGGCAACAAGATCCAGGGGAACCGCGGCGAGGCGATGCTCGCCAGCATCCTCGAGCAGAGCGGGCTCCAAAGAGGTGTGCACTACGATGTGCAGCAGGGAGGGCAGGACGAGGGGCGCCCGGACGTAAGCATATACGACGCGATGAACAGACATGTCATACTCGTCGACTCGAAGATGAACATAAAGGACTACATCGCCGCATCGAACCTGCCGGACGACGAGGCGCACAGGGGCGAAAAGGAGAGGGCGCTCAAGGCGCACGCCGCGAGTGTAAGGCGGCAGATCGACAATCTGGCGTCGAAGAACTACGCGGAGACCGTGGCCCCAGCGCGCGAAGGCTACACGAATCTGCCGGTTGTGGCGATGTTCTGTCCGTTCAACGCGGTTCTTGAGGTGGCGCTCGACCGCGACCCGGCGTTGATGCAGTATGCGTACGAGAAGCGGATCGTCCTGGTGACGCCGCTGACGCTATGGGGATATCTGCTCTTGATCTCGTATGGATGGAAGCAGCGCGAGGTGGAGCGTAGGTTCGACGAGATACAGAGGCTAGGCGGCGAAGTGCTTTCCTCGCTCGACTTCCTCATGAACGACCTTAAGGTGATGGGGGATGCCATTGCCAACGCGAGCGAGGCATACGATAACCTGTACAAGCGGGCCACGCTGGACAAGGGCAGGATGTCCGTGAGGCGCGTCGCGAAGAAGTTGATGGAGTATGGGATCGCGGCGCCGGGCAAGCTCAAGCAGCTGGACAAATGCGAGACGATGGAGCCTGACGGCGACTGATGTGCATGAGCTAACAATGGAAAAAGGAGATGTAGGAATGAATGGTTTCACCTATCGCAATCCCGTGAAGGTCGTGTTCGGCCTTGGGACTCTGAAGCAGGCCGGGGAAGAGGCCGCGAAGCTCGGGAAGAGCGCGCTCGTCGTCTCATACGGCGACGCGAGCGTGGCCGGGACGCTCGCCAAGCTCAAAGGTCTTTTGGACGCGGCGGGCGTCGCGTCGCAGGAATTCCTGGAGGTCGTGCCCAACCCGCCAATCGAGATGGTGGCGCGCGGCGTGGACGCGGCGAAGGCGTTCGGGGCCGACCTCGTGATCGGCGTGGGCGGCGGCTCGGCCATGGACGCCGCCAAGGCGATCGCCGCCGGCGTCCTCTACACTCACGGCGACCTCTGGAACATGGTCTATGCAAGCCATTCGAACGTGACGGCCCAGCCGCCAGAGGAGGCGCTGCCGCTCCTCCTCATCCCCACGCTCCCCGCGACTGGCAGCGAGATGAACATGTGCTCGGTGGTTAGCTCCGCCACGCGCGGGCAGAAGAGCTACATCTGGTCCGACTGCCTATTCGCCAAGACGGCCATCCTCGACCCCGAGCTGACCTACTCCCTGCCGCCGTTCCAGACTGCGTGCGGCGCAGTCGACGCAATCAGCCATGTCCTCGAGATCTACATCAACGGGCAGGACGAGAGCGACCTCCTCCACGCCTGGCAGCTTGCCCTCATGCGCACGATCGTCGAGAACCTCCCGAAGGCGCTCGCCAATCCGCAGGACGCCCACGCCCGCACGGAGCTCATGTGGTGCGCGACGTGCGGCCTGAACGGCTGGGCCTCGCCCGGCGACGCATGGACGCCCATGCACCAGGTGGGGCACGTCCTCACGAGCCGCCACGGCATCAACCATGGCTCGTCGCTCGCGATCGTCATGCCCGCGTGGATGACGTACCACAAGTCGCTCAAGCCAGCCCGCTACGCCCAGTTCGCCCGCAAGGTCATGGGCATCTGCCCGCACGGCAAGACGGACGCCGAGCTGGCGGACGCCGGCATCGCCGCGTTCCGCGACTTCATCAAGGCGAGCGGCGTGCCGACGACGCTCGGCGAGAAGGGCGTCACAGAGGCGGACATCCCAGCCATCGTCGAGGGCGTGCGCACCGTGAGCTTCAACGCCGCCGGCGTCCTTGCCTCGAATCCGCCCGTCACGGCGGCGGCGCTCGCCGAAATCCTGAAACTGGCGCTGTGAGGAGATGACGATGACCGCAGAAGAGATCGCCCGGATGATGGACATTTCCGCCGTACAGGCGCAGAGCACGCGGGAAGACATCGACGCGTGCTGCGCGCTCGCGGCGGAGTTCGGGTGCGCGGCGGTGTTCTGCCTCCCGGCGCATGTGCCGTATCTGCGCGCGCGGCTGGACACGCTTGGGCTGAAGGTGCCTATGGCGTCCGTATCCGGCTTCCCCGGCGGCGCGGAGACGCCGCACATCAAGGCCGAGACAGCCCGCGAGCTTGTCGGTCTCGGCTGCGACGAAGTTGACATGGTGAACAACATCGCCTGGCTGAAAGCCGGCGAGAAGTCCGCCTACGTGGACGACGTGGGGGGCGTGGTCGAGGCGGCGG
>CAMOHV010000438.1 GCA_946615275.1 uncultured Verrucomicrobiota bacterium
GGACGCGCCGCCGCAACCACGAGAAGCGCCGCGCCCAGCAGAAACACCCACGGCGCGAGCTCCGCCAGGCGGGCGCGCCACCCCGCCGTCTTCGCGGGGAGGCGGCGGACCGTGGAGAAGCGTATCCCGGCCTTGCGCCCGCGGCGGAGCATCCGCCACGCCGCGACGCCAAGCGGCACCGCAAGAAGGAAACACCATGGCCATGCGAAGTTCATCTCTGCGCACCCTCTCCAGAAGCGCCGCCGGCGGATGCCGAGTGCGCGGAGTCCGTGTTAAGATAGTCGCGGGCCCTGTCCGTGGCGGCGTCGGCCATCTGCGGCGTGGCCTCCACCCCGGCGAACTTCACCATGTCGGCGGACTCCAGGAACTGCCGCAGCTCCGCTATCGCATCGCGCGTGAAGCATGGCGATTCCTGGGCCGCGCGCAGGAACTCCTCCGTCGTGAGGTGCGGTGCCTTCACGCCATGCTGGCGCTGGATGTAGCGGCGCACCACCATCGTGAGCTCCACGTAGAAGTCCTTGTAGAATCCGCGCCCGGGAAGCCCCTTCTTGAGCAGCTTCTCCAGCTCGTAGAACGCGCGCTGGATCGGGCTCAGACGATGGACGCGTATAGTCTCGCGCACCTTCTTGACGCCCAGCCACACTAGCCACAGCGCAAGCGCCGTCAGCGCAAGGCCGAGCGCAAGCCACCCCACCAGCTTCCAGCTCAACGGCGGCAGATCGCGCTTGGGGGCGATCTCCATGTCGCCAGTCACCGGCTCGCGCGCGGCGGGCGGCGCGAACAGTACCGGGGCCGTCGCGAACCCCGCCACGGCGAACGGCGCAAGGCGGTATCTGCGCGCGCCGGGGCGCGGCACGAGCCTCCAGCGCGAGACGATGGTGGTCGATCCGTCCTCGGCCTTGACCGGCTCCTCCCAGAAGTCCTCGGCGACGGAGAACCCGTCGAAGCGGTCGCGGAGGTCGGGGAGCGCCGCATCGACGCCCGATGGCGCGATGACTGTGACCGTCACGAAGAAGTCACGCGCCAGATCCACCGTCTCAGGCTCGGCCTCGACCTTCACCGAGACGCCGTCGCGCCCGAGGTCCGCAACCTGCGCGGCCCCAAGCTGCAGCATCCCCACCATCCCCAGAAACCAGAAACCAGAAACCAGAAACCTCTTTTTCATCGCTTGCTGGCCCTCCGCTTGAAAAGCGCCCTCACGGACTGTATGTACGGGCGGTCCGTGGCGACCGGGACGGTGTCGATGCCCGTGCGGGCGAAGAACCTGTCGCGCGACTCCACCGCCTCGCGGGCGGTGGCGGCGTATGCCTCGCGGACGCGGCGGTCGGATGTGTCCACCAGCACCAGCTCGCCCGTCTCGGGATCCTCCAGCTCGGCGAGGCCTGCGTCTGGCAGCTCCATCTCCGCCGGGTCGGTGACGGGGACGCAGATTACGTCGTGGCGGCGCGCCACCACGCGCAGGAGCTTGCGGTAGGGATCGCCGGCGTTCTGGAAGTCGGATACGAGGAAGACTACGGCGCGGCGCTTCTGGACGCCGTTCAGGAACTTGAGCGCGCCCGCGATGTCCGTGCCGCCCGTAGCGTCGTCCTCGGCGGCGAGCACCTCGCGGACGAGGCGCATCACCGGCTGGCGGCCCTTGCGCGGCGGGAGGTACTTGACTATCCTGTCCGAGAAGAGGATGAGGCCGATCTTGTCCTGGTTGCGTATCGCCGTGAGCGCGAGAAGCGACGTCACCTCGGCGGCGAGCTCGGACTTCGATCGCTCCACGCTGCCGTAGCTCTGCGAGCCGGAGACGTCCACCATGAAGAGGACTGTCAGCTCGCGCTCCTCGCTGAAGCGCTTGATGAACGGCTCGCCCGTGCGGGCGGTGACGTTCCAGTCTATTGTGCGCACGTCGTCGCCTGGGACGTACGGGCGCACCTCGTCGAACTCCACGCCCTGCCCTTTGAACGTGGAGTGGTAGTCGCCGCTCAGGCGGTCGTCCACCAGGCGGTTGGTGAGGATCCTTATCTTCCCCACCTTCGCCATCAGTTCTTTTACGTCTATCATAGTGTTTAGTGCCTAGTGCTTAGTGCTTAGTGCCTAGTGCCTAGTGCTTAGTGCCTAGTAGGGGAGGAAGGGTCGGGATCTCGCAATTTACGTATCAAAGACCCCAGCATCTTTGATAGTTCATCCATTTGCGATCTGATCGAATCGTCTATTTCAACATATCCCAACTGCGCCGCCACTTCCAACTGCGTGCCGACTTCATAAAGCGAACCGCGGCTTTGCACCAGGAATCGCGAGAAATCCTTATGGGAATCCCTGCCAAACCCCTCCGCGATGTTGGAGGGAACCGACACTATAGCACGACGCAACTGGTTGCCAAGCGCATATTGTTCCTCATGTGGAAACTGATTAATCAAACGATAGACATCAACAACAAGCTTCATTGCCTGTTGCCACACAACAAGTTCTCTATAATCCTTAACTCCCAACTTCAACTCCTTTCATCTTATTTGATTCTCTCCAGTCATTCCATACCAGAGTCATTCCACACCAAGCACTAGGCACTAGGCACTAGGCACTCTACTCAAGGCACAGGAATCACGGAGAGTATCTTGTCGATGATCTTGTCGCTCGTGACGTTCTCGGCCTCGGCCTCGT
>CAMOHV010000439.1 GCA_946615275.1 uncultured Verrucomicrobiota bacterium
ACACCATCCTCCTGCGCCTCAAGAGGCTCTTTTCGGGCCTCGGCAAGCCGCACGACACGCGCGAATACAAGGAGGCCGTCATCGAGGTGCAGCGCCTCCTGTCGCCAGTGCTGGCCGTCGTGATCCCCGTGGTCTTCGTGGGCGTCCTGTTCGTCGTGACGCGCACTTCCGCCAACGACAAGAGCATCATGAAGATCGAGGTGGCGCAGGCGGAGGAGGAGACCACGCTGGAAGACCCCGTGGACGTCCCCCAGCCTGACGTTGAGATGGACCCAACCGAGGTGGACGTGCAGATGGACGCGCCCGCCACGACCGTGGAGGTGCAGAACCCCGCCGAGACGGTCGCTACGCCGTCCCCCACCCCGCAGGTGCAGAACGTGGAGACGGTGATGAACATCCAGGCGCCGGTGATGATGCGCAGCGTCCTGGCCGACTCCCGCACGTCCGCGGGGCGCAAGCGCTCCCTTGCCAAGTACGGCGGCAGCGTTCAGACCGAGGCCGCCGTGATGCGCGCGCTCAGGTGGCTCAAGACGAAGCAGCAGAAGGACGGCAGCTGGGCCGGCTCCGGCGGGTTCGGCGGATGCGGCGTGACGGGATTCGTTCTCCTCACGTACCTCGCCCACGGCGAGAAGTCCGGCTCCGAGGAGTTCGGCAAGACCGTCCAGGCCGCGATCGAGTACATCATGCGCAAGCCAAACCACGACGCCATGGAGATCCACGCCCTCGCGGAGTCGTTCGGCATGACGCGCAACCCAAACATCAAGGACTACGTCGAGGCCGACCTCAACAAGCTCGCAGACCGCCTTGCCGACACCACATGGGGCCCGCCCCGCGACGGCTCCCCCAACGTGATGCCGAACCTCATGACGATGACGTTCAACGTGATGTCCCTCCGCTCCGCGAAGCTCTCCAAGTTCAACATCAAGAACGCGGACGTGGCCCTCAACAAGCTCCGCCAGGGCTTTCTCCTCCAGGGCAACCAGAAGATGGGCGGCTTCTCCAGCGACCACTTCGGCCCGCCCGGCCCCAACTACCGACGCACCGGCACATGGCACTTCATGATGGGTATCGTGGGGATGCAGTACATCGGCGCCGGCAACATGCCCATAATCGAGAAGACGCTCCAGCTCCTCGACGACGACTGGGCGCCGCCCACGCTCGAGACCACCGACATAGCCTGCTGCCCCGTGCGCGGCAACTACTGGGCCACCATGGTGTTCTTCAACCACGGCGGGGACCGCTGGCGCAAGTGGAACGCGCAGATGAGCCGCGTGTACGTCACCGGACAGCACATCGTGAAGGGCAAGTACACGGACGAGAAGGGCAAGGAGCACGACATCGGCTACTGGACGTGCGAGGACATGCACATCGGAACGCAGCCGGTGATGTCCACCTGCTACGTGGTGCAGCAGCTGATGGTGTACTACCGCTACCTCCCCACCGGGTCGAAGGAGGCGTGGCAGGCCACGCCCGAGGAGGTCAAGCCCCTCACTGCGACGGACGACGTGCAGGTGGGCGGCGTCGACGACCTGTAGAATTCTTTCACTTGGAGGTTCTCAATGACAGCACAGGAGATAGCCGACAAGATCGGCGGCAAGGTGGAGGTGGCCGTTGAGGGCGCCTCCGCAGAGGGGCTTTACGTGGGCGACTTGCTCTCGGATGTGATGGGCCACGCCGGGGAGGGGTGCGCGCTCGTAACCATCCAGAACCACCTCAACACCATAGCAGTCTGCACGCTCGTGGGCTGCTCGGTGATAGTGCTGTGCCACAGCCGCCCCGTCCCGCCGGACATGGCCGAGGCCGCCGCGCGCGAGGGCGTCGCCATAGTCTCCACGCCGCGCTCGCAGTACGCCGTCGCGCAGGCGCTCTCCTTCCTCCCGCCGGCGGAGCATTGAGCGGTGAAGTTCGACCTCCACATCCACTCCTGCCTCTCGCCGTGCGCGAACCTTGAGATGTCGCCGTCCGAGATCGTGAGGCGCGCCGTCGCGGCGGGCATGGACGGCATCGCGCTCACGGACCACCAGAGCGCGCGCAACTCGCCCGCGATCGCAGAGTGCGCCCGCCGCGCAGGCCTCGCCTGCCTCTTCGGGCTGGAGGTGTGCACGGCCGAGGAGGTGCATACGCTCGCGCTCTTCGATGCCGTAGAGCAGGCCCTTGCCATGACGGACTGGGTCTATGCCGCGATGCCCAAGCGCGTGAACGACCCCGACACCTTCGGCGACCAGCCCGTCGTCACGTGGGACGACGACATCGTCGAGATGGAGTGGCGCATCCTCGCGATGGGCTGCCGCCGCACCATCCCAGAGGCGTCCGCCCGCTGCCACGAGCTAGGAGGGCTCTACATCGCCGCGCACATAGACCGCTCATCCTTCTCGGTGTTTTCGCAGCTGGGCGGCATCCCGTCCGGCGAGGGCGGTGCGCCGCTCTTCGACGCGGTGGAGCTCTCCCGCACCGCGGACGAGGCCGTCTGGCTCCCCAAGGCCGAAGGCTACGCCGCGACGCGCTCCTCCGACGCGCACAACCTCGACGACGTCGCGCGGGTCTGGACCGAGGCGCGACTTGATTCGTTCTCCGTCAGCGGGCTGAAGGCGGCGTTTGCGTCGCGCTTGACGGAGCTTTCTCCGCGGCTCACGCGGTTTTAGCGC
>CAMOHV010000440.1 GCA_946615275.1 uncultured Verrucomicrobiota bacterium
CATCTTGAACGCCTGATGCGCCGCGAGGGCGATCGCGACCGCGAAGAGCGCAAGAAGCAGCGCCTTGGTGGCGCCCGATCCACGCGCGGGCTTCGCGTCGCCATCGCGACCTGCCCCCCCCTCCTTCACTTGGGGTGTGGATTGGGACACGGCAGATTCCGCCGCAGATGCCGGGGCGACGGAGGGGAATTCCCCCGTCTCGATTGCGGATGGGCTGCCGAAGACATGCCGGGAGAATTCGCGCATCACGGGGAGGATGCCGTCCGTGTTGTAGCCTTCGATCGGGAGGCCGTCGGAGTCTGTGGCGCTCACGGAGGCCACGGGGAGGACAGGCACGTCGGGCGCGGCGGCGCGCACGCCCGGCCAGTAGTTTGCGAGGGCCTCGGCGGGGCCGCCCGACGACGCGAGGCGGGCGGCGAAGCGGTCGGCCTGTGTGAGGCCGATCACGATGCGCGTTGTCGGAGGCAGCTCCTTCTTGATGAAGTTCAGCAGTTCCCGCGTCGCCCATTCGGCCTCTACGGCGCGGTCGAAGGCGGCGTCGTCGAGGGCAGACGGCTCCTGGAAGACGTGCGCGAGCGAGACGAGGGCCACTATGAAGTCCGCGCCCTTCAGGTAGTCCAAGAGCTCGTCAACGGCCCTGCGGCGTGATTCGGGCGGGGTGTCCTCGCTGAATGCGGCGCGGAACGTCTCGCCGCCGAACTCGAGCATCTCGATCTCGGCGAGCGTGTCTGCGCCGCGGCGGAGCGTCCATGCCATGCGTCGCGTCTCGTCGGGGTTAGTGGCGGCGGGCCACTGGCGCATCTGGCGCATGGAGCGGTGAAGGTAGGCGGCGAACTTGTTCGCGGTGGAGTTCTCCGGCACGAGCACGCATCCGCCCACGGCGTCCGCCCTGCGGTAATGATCGGTTAGGGCGGACATGAACACCGTCTTCCCGCTCGCCTCGCATCCAACTACTGCTATCCGGCTCATATCTCTTGCCTCTCCTTTCGCCGTCATTTCACGCCCGCGCCAGCGCCTTCAGCGCGGCGATCACCGCAAGCGCCAACGCAGCCGCGCCCGTCCAGAGCCATCCCTTCAGCGCGGACCGCCAGCGCCGCCTGTACCCGTCGGCGCTCGCCTCGAGCGCGGCTATCCTCTTGCCCCTTTCCACATACCGCGAAAGCAGCTCCGCGAAACGCGCGTCCACGGGCGCGGACTTCTCCTCCTTGCGCACCTCGCGGGTCTTTGCGGCGGACTTTCCGCCGCCGCTCCATTCGATTCGCGAAGGGGCGCTGCGCTCCGGGATGTGGAAGAACGGATCCTCGAGGAGCTGGGCGACGGCGTCGTCCGATATCTCCCCGAAGACGGGGAAATAGGCGAATGCGAAGTAGTCGGCGGAGCGTCCGTCGGCGTCCCAGGCGGGGACGTTCCACACTCGGAACGCCGCCGCGAGGCGTCCGCACGTGACGACGCCCTGGCGCACGTCGTCGGCGGGCGGGAACTCCGGGCGGAGCGCCGCCGCCTTCGCGTATAGGGCGTCGCGCTCCTCGCGCGAGACGCCCTCCGGGAGGCACGACCATTCGTATCCCCGGTAGGCGGTGTAGACGGCTGTCGGGAGGTATGCCATCAGTGGCGGAAGCTGCGCTGCCCTGTGAACACCATGGCGACGCCCGCGTCGTTGCAGCAGTCGATCACGTCCCAGTCGCGCAATGCGCCGCCGGGCTGGACTATTGCGGTGATGCCCTCGCGGATGCCCACCTCCGCGCCGTCGCGGAACGGGAAGAAGGCGTCGCTCACCATCGCGCATCCGGGGAGGCCGCCCTTCTCTGCGCGCGTCTGATCCATGATCTCGGCCTGCTTCTTCGCGCCGTCCTCCTCGCCGAACGCAAGGCGGAGGTCGTTGTAGGGCTTGCCGTACTTCTCCCAGGCGATCCAGTCGGCGTGCTTGGTGTACGCCTTGTCGCGGGCGATCTCCGCCACGCCCACGCGGTCCTGCTCGCCGGTGCCGATGCCGACCGTCGCGCCGTCCTTCACATACAGGACGGAGTTGGAGGTGACGCCGGCCTCGACGAGCCATCCGAACACGAGGTCCTCGTACTCCTTGGCGGTGGGGAGGCGCTTGATCTTGTGCTCCTCGAAGGAGACGGCGCCGGTCGCCTTGTCGGTGATCTTGCGGTTGCAGTAGGCAGGCATGAAGTCCTCGGGCCTGCGCGCCTTGGCGACGAAGCTCATCTGCGCGACGATGCCGCCGTCGATGAGGGACTTGTAGTCCACGACCGTCTGCGCCACGAAATCGGCGAGGCGGGCCATGTTGCGGATGCGGAAGACGCGGAGGTTCTTCTTCGCGGCGAAGAGGTCCATGACGCCGGGCGCGAAGTCGGGGGCCACCACCACCTCGGCGTAGTTCTCAACGATGAGCTTCGCGGTCTCCATGTCGCAGTCGCGGTTGAGGGCGATTGCGCCGCCGAATGCCGCGAGGCGGTCGGCCTTGTTCGCGCGGAAGTAGGCCTCGGCGAGCGTGGAGCCGGTGGCGACGCCGCAGGGGTTGTTGTGCTTCACTATCACGGCGCAGGGCTTGTCCATGAGGTAGCGGAGTATGTTGAGGGCGTTGTCGGTGTCGGTGACGTTCGTCTTGCCGGGGTGCTTGCCGCTCTGGAGAA
>CAMOHV010000441.1 GCA_946615275.1 uncultured Verrucomicrobiota bacterium
GGCCGTCCCCGCGAGGATCGAGACGAGCGGATTGCGCCGCCACAGCTGGAGCGCCGCAGTGACCGCCCCGGCCACCAGCTCCGGGGCGAGGCACGTGCGCGCGCATCCCTGCGCATATCCGGCGTAGCAGTACACCACCAGCATAGCGATCGCCGCCGGAGAAAGGACGCGCCCCACATACGCGACGATCCTGGGCGGTTCCCCCTTCCTCCCAAACATCAGGAACGGCAGCGCCCTCAGGCACCACGAAAGGACGCCTACCCCCGCGCAAACCAGTATGAGATAGCCGGTCTTGCCCATCAGCGCCCCCCCTCCAGACGGCGGCGGAACGCCAGGAGCAGCGCCACTATCGAGACTATCGACGGAATCAGCATGTTCGCCCGCGCCTTCTCGGGGCCAAGCATCGCCGCCAGCGCGAGGAACACCGCCGTGGCCGACAGCCCCCCGATCGCCGCCGGCGCGCGGTTCACGCGCTCGCGGCACTGGTCCACGAGTATCACTATGAAAAGCGCCGTCATCGCGAAGTCTATCCCAGCCGTCGCCCTTTGCACGCTCTCCGGCGACACCATGCTCTGCGCGAGCGACCCCGCAAGCGCGCCCGCCGTCACTCCCACCACCCAGTACAGGTGGTCGAGCGCCGTGAGCATCAGGCAGTACGCCCGCATCGCCCGCCCCGGCGGCAGGCAGCAGTTCATCTCAAGCGCGTACGTCTCGTCCGTTATGCCCATTATCAGGTAGAACTTAGCGAGCGGCCCAGCCCCCTTGAAGCGCTCCAGCAGAGAGAGCCCGTAGAGGCAGTAGCGGAAGTTCACGCACAGCACCACCACGAACACGCTCCCGATCGCGAGCGACGTCTTGACCCAGTCCACGAAGAGATACTGGAGCGGGCCGGAGATGAAAAGCCCGCTCGAGACGAAACCCCACAATGCCGACCAATCCACTCCGCCATGGACGGCCAAGAGCGCCCCTGCCGCGAACCCCATCGTGGAGTAGCCCATCAGGACGGGCAGAGAATCCTTGAACGCCCGGCGGAATATCATCTGCGCCACCTCATGTCCGCGCGCCGCATCCCCTTCCTGACGTCTCAGGCCGCATCGACCTTCTCGAACTCGGCCACGATCTCGTCGGACGGCCTCTTCGTGGCGAGCGACACCACCACCGTCACGACGAACGCCAGGACGAACCCGGGCGCAAGCTCGTAGAGCCCGAAGATCGGGCACGACGCCGCGAACCTCTCCGCCAGCACGAACTTCCACACGAAGCACGTGGCCGTGCCCGTGAGCATGCCCGCCACGGCGCCCGCGAGGTTCACGCGCTTCCAGAAGAGCGCCAGCAGGATCAGCGGGCCGAACGACGCGCCGAAGCCGCCCCAGGCGAAGGACACCATCTTCATGACGACCTTGAAGAACTCGCTCTCCGTGTTCATCGAAAGAAGCGCCGCCACGAGCGCCACCGCCGCCACCGCGAGGCGCGACACAAGGATGAGCTCCCTGTTGGACGCCTCCTTGCGGACGATCCGCTTGTAGAGGTCGTTCGTGAACGACGACGCCGAGACGAGCAGCTGGCTGTCCGCCGTGCTCATGATCGCCGCCATGATCGCCGAGAGCAGCACGCCCGCGAAGACGCGCGAGACGACACCCCCGCTGAAGATCGTGTTTATCATCACCAGGAAGCACTTCTCAGGGTCGTTGCCCACCGCCTCGAGCGTGAGGCCGTGCTGCTTCAGGAAGATGTGGAACACGAGGCCCAGCGCCACCGCCGCCCCAAGCGAGATGAACACCCACGTCATCGCTATGCGGCGCGAGCCCTTGACCTCGGCAGGGTTGTCTATGGACATGAAGCGCACCAGGATGTGCGGCATGCCGAAGTACCCAAGCCCCCACGCCATGCAGGACGCGAGCCCGATGAAGCCGCACGCCATGCCTGTCTTGGCGCTGGTGAAGATGTTGAGGAGGTTGCCGTTCACATGGTTGAGCTGGTCGACCGTGGCGGCGAAGCCGCCGGCGTCGAACACCACGATCGCCGGCACGATGACGATCGCCACGAACATGAGCGTGCCCTGGATGAAGTCCGTCCAGCAAACCGCCATGTATCCGCCCAGGAACGTGTACGAGACGACGACTGCGGCGCCGATCCAGAGGGCCTTCATGTACGTGATGTCGAAGAGCGTGGAGAAGAGCTTGGCGGCCGCCACGAATCCGGACGCCGTGTAGAACGTGAAGAACACGAGGATGATGAGCGCCGCCACGATGCGCGCCACGCCCGTCCGGTCGCGGAAGCGGTTCGAGATGAAGTCCGGGATCGTGATCGCGTCGCCGCATATCTGCGAATACTTCCTGAGGCGCTGGGCCACGATCTTCCAGTTCAGGTACGTGCCTATCCCGAGCCCGATCCCTATCCACGCCTCGCTGAAGCCGGCCACGTATATCGCGCCGGGAAGCCCCATCAGGAGCCAGCCGGACATGTCGGACGCCTGGGCCGAGAGCGCCACGACCCACTTGTTCATCCTCCTTCCGCCCAGATAGTAGTCCCCGAGGCTCTCCTGCCTCCTGGAGAAGACGAAGCCGATGACAAGCATCAGCACGAGGTAGGCCACGAACGAGCCGACTATGCACCAGTCTATGGCGCCGGATA
>CAMOHV010000442.1 GCA_946615275.1 uncultured Verrucomicrobiota bacterium
CTCGCACTTCTAGTCAACAAATTCAACATCAAGGGCCGGCTCGTCACGATCGTGCCCTTCGGAAACGGCAACATCAACGACACGTTCCTGGCCGTGTTCCGCAACACCTTCTCCGAGACGCAGGTGGTGCTGCAGCGCGTGAACAAGGCGGTGTTCCCGCAGCCGGAGCTTATAATGCGCAACATGCACAACATAACGCTCCACTGCCATGAGAGACTGGAGGCGGACGCCGCCGCGGGGCGTGACGACCGGGTCTGGCAGATGACGCGCATCGTCAAGACCAAAGACGGCGCGGACTTTGTGACGGACGAGAAGGGCGACGTGTGGCGCGTCATAACCCGCATCCTCTCCGCCCACGCCTTCGACACCGCCCAGAGCCCGGAGCACGCCCTCGAATGCGGCGCGGCCCTCGGGCACTTCCACTATCTCGTCTCGGACATGGACCCGTCGGCTGTGGCCGATCCGCTTCCGGGCTTCCACATCACGAGCGGCTACCTGGCCCAGTACGACGCCACGCTCTCCGCCCCCGCCGCGCGGGAGATACTCGCCTCGTCCATGGAGGCCAAGCGCCTCGCCCGATTCGTGGAGGAGCGCCGCGGCTTCGCCCTCTCCCTGGAGCGCGCCGAGAAGTCCGGCGAGCTTAAGCGGCGCATGTTCCACGGCGACCCCAAGGTGAACAACATCATGATCGACGACTTCACCGGGAAGGGCACGGCGATGATCGACCTCGACACCGTCTCGCCGGGGCTCATGCACATCGACGTGGGCGACGCCGTCCGGTCCATCTGCAACCCCGCAGGCGAGGAGGAGCTGAACCTCGGCAAGGTCTCATTCGACGAAACCCTCTTCGGCGCCTTCATGAAGGGCTACCTCAAGGAGGCGGGATCCTTCCTCACGGAGGCGGACCGAGCCTATCTATACGACGCGATCCGCCTTCTGCCGTTCGAGCTGGGGCTGAGGTTCTTCCAGGACTATCTCGCGGGCGACAAGTACTTCAAGGTGCGCCAGCCCGGGCAGAACCTCAACCGCGCGCGCGTGCAGTTCCGTCTCTGCGAATCGATAGAAGCGCGCGAGCGCAGTCTGCGCGAGACGCTCGCCAAGCTGTAAGGAGGGGTGGACATGAAGGGCATCCTGACGCTTGGAATAGACTCCTCCACGCAGGGCACGAAGGCGGTGGTTTACGACGTGGCGGCAAAGCGGGTTGTGGCGTCCGCCGCCGTGAACTATGGCAGAGACCTGCCGGAGTTCGGCGCAGGCGACGGCTTCCTGCCCAACGCCGACGCGCGCGTGCGGCGCGCCCCGCCGGAGATGTGGGTGAAGGGCCTTGAGCTTGTGCTCGCGCGCCTCAGGGACGGCGGCGCGCCGATGGGCGAGATCGCCGCCGTGGGTGGAGACGCCCAGCAGCATGCGACGGTCTATCTAGACGCCGACGGCCGATATTCGCGCGCCTCGAGCCCCATCTGGATGGACTCCTCCACCTCCGCCGAGACGGCCGAGCTGGACGCGCGCTTCGGCGAATCGCTCCGTCTGCGCACCGGCTCTCCAGCGATAGAGCGCTTCGCCGCCGCGCAGGTGATGAAGTTCGCCCGCGAGGAGCCTGATGCATGGGCGCGCACAGCGCGCGTGCACCTGCTCAGCTCGTATTTGACCTCCGTCCTCTCCGGCGCGGACGCGCCAGTGGACGTCGGGGACGGCGCCGGCATGAACCTCCTCGACCTCAAGACGCTCGAGTGGGACCCGGAGATATGCGATTTCGCGGCGCCGGGGCTCCTCGGGAAGCTCCCGCGCGTACACCGCCCCGGCGACGCGCCCCTGCGCCTGGCGGAGCGCTTCGCGGAGTTCGGCCTCGCGCCCGGCATCCCCGTGGCGCCGTTCACCGGCGACAACCCCGCCTCCCTCGTGGGATGCGGCGCGCACGAGCCTGGATCGGCTGTGATATCCCTCGGCACAAGCGACACCTTCTTCGCGGCGATGGCTGACTTCCGCACCGATCCCGCCGGCTGCGGCCACGTCTTCGGCAATCCGATGGGCGGCTTCATGTCGCTCGCCTGCTTCAAGAACGGATCGCTCGCCCGCGACCGCGTGCGGCGCGAGTGCGGCGTGGACTGGACGTTCTTCGACGAGACGGCCTTCGACCGCACCCCTCCCGGCAACGGGGGGCGGCGCGCCTTCCCGTACTTCGAGACCGAGATCACGCCCAAGCACGACGCGACGGGGATCGAGGCCAACTTCGACTGGTCCGCGGCCTCCGCCGAGACGCGGATACGCGCCGTGGTGGAGGGGCAGATGGCGAACATCCGCGAGAGGTCCCGCTGGATAGGGGACTTCAAGACGGTGTTCGTGACCGGCGGCGCCTCGCGCTCGCGCGGCATACTCTCCGTCATCCGCGAGATGTTCGCGGCAGAGGTGCGGACACTCGAAGTAGCCGACTCCGCCGCCGTCGGCGGGGCCATACTGGCCGCTCATGCGATCAAATCTCTGCGGGGCCATGATGGGACGCGAAATGCCGAAAGTGACTGACAAGGCGAAGATGAGGTTTCATCTGCACACATACGGGTGCCAGATGAATGTGCGCGACAGCGAGGCCGTCGCGGCGCTTCTGGAGGCGGCCGGGCATGTGCGCGCGG
>CAMOHV010000443.1 GCA_946615275.1 uncultured Verrucomicrobiota bacterium
AGAGCATCACCATGCCGTCGAAGAAGTTGCCCTCGGCGGTCATTTCCACCTGGTCGGCGATGGAGTTGCGCGACGGGATCTCGATGTAGCGCGGGTCCTTGAGGACCATGCCGTCGCAGATGCCGGTCGTCATCACCTCGACCGGGAAGCCGCCCGCGTCGCGGATGCCCTGCTTGACGCGCTCGGCGAGGTTCTTGAGGTGGACGTGCCCGGGGTTGTACTCGTTCCAGGAGTTCACGACGCCGATGAGCGGCTTGGCCTGCTCCTCGGGCGAGATGCCCATGCCGCAGAGCAGGCCGCGGCGGCACTCGCCGGCCTCGCCGAATTCCCACTTGCTGCGCAGCTTCAGATGCGAAAAGTCGTTCTTCATGGTTTTGATGGTCGGGATGGTTTGGATGGTTTCGATGGTCGGGATGGTCTGGATGGTTTCGATGGTCGAGATGGTCTGGATTTCTAGCGGCGACAGCCGCACTTTCAAGCCCCGCAGGGGCGATTTATCGCTCGGAAGGAGCGAAATTCATGCTTTCGATGGAGCCGTCGCAGGACTGGCCGCCGTCGACGCGGAGGATCTGTCCGGTGATGAAGCGCGTCTTCTCCACGTCCGCGAAGAACTGGATCGCCGGCACGATCTCCTCGACCGTGCCGCCGCGCCCGACGGGGATCTTGTGGTTGAACCCGCGCACGTCCGCCTCGGAGTAGCGCGACATGATCTTTGTGTAGATGAGCCCGGGGGCAACGCAGTTGACGCGGATGCCGTACTTGGCGACCTCGACGCCGAGCGAGCGCGTGAACATCTCGAGCCCCGCCTTGCCGGCCGAATACGGCAGGAGCCGCCGGTGGACCCATGTCACCGCCGCGTGGACGGAGGACACGTTGACGATGCGCCCCTCGGTCTTCTTCTCCACCATGTCGGCCACCGCGTATCGGCTCAGGTAGGCGGCGGAGTTGAGGTTGAGCGCGATCTGCGAATCCCAGTAGTCCATCGGCATGTCCTTGAACTCGCCCTTGGGCCCGCCCGGAATCTGCAGCGCGCCGCCGGCGTTGTTCACCAGCACGTCGATGCGTCCGAAGGTCGCGATGAAGTCCTCCATCGTCGCCTTGCAGAAATCGTGGGATCCCACGTCGCCGAGGTAGACCTTGGTCCGGACACCGAACGCCTCGCACTGCCGCGCGACGGCCTCCGCGCCCGCGGGATCCTTGTTGCCGCAGATGCCGACGTTCGCGCCCTCGTCGCGCGCAAAGGCGACGGCGCAGCCCGCGCCGATGCCGTGCGACGAACCCGTGATCAGGATGTTTCGCGCCATGCTTTCGACTCCTTGGTTCGTATCCGTTGTTGCACGGCGGGAGTCTACCATGCCGAGGAAGGTCCGAACATAACCGGAAACAATTTCTTTTCATAACCAAAGCGAAATGTGATAGAATGCCGGCCCATGGACGACATCCTCGTTTTCCGGACCGGCGTGCTCGGCACGTGGCGGGAAAAGTTCGCGGGCGTCGCCGCCACGGGGCGGACGATCGGGGCGGAGATCCTGGAGCGCCGCCTCGCCACCGCCTGCGACCTGCTGAAGGCGGGGCGGAACTCGGTTGAGGCTCGCAAACCGGGCCTTTGCGCCGCTTGGCAGGTGAAATGCGAGCGCCACCGCCTCCCGTTCGCGATCCCATCCGCCTCCTGATCGGCCTCGCGGAGGGCGCGCCCGGCATCGGCACGGCCGACGCAGCCCCCGTCGCCGTCGCACGCCTCCCGAGCGCCCCGCCATGCGATCGCGAACGGGGGGCGACCTTCTGCGGGAATCCACGGAACCCCGTTCTCCGCCTCCTGCTCCGGTCCGTTCCACCGAATTCTCACGGTGTCAGAAACCTCCGGTTTCATTATGATATTCTTCGCTATGGAAGCGGAGAATCTCACAAGTTTTAAACACGGTCGGCGAATGGGACACCGTGGCTCGAGCAGGGAGGCGAACGAGCCCCTGCGATCCGCCCAGAGGCCGCTCGCCGCAAAAGTGGGGAATGTCCAGCGCCCGGCCCCCTTGCGGAGGCCCCGGGCGCCATGCTAGGATGAGACGCATGGACGGGGCTCCCCACATCCTCTACATCGACATGCTCCCCGGCGAGCCGAGCCAGCGGCTCAAGCTGGCCGGCATCCGGCGCTACGCCGCCCTGCGCGGCTGGGAGGTCGTCTGCGTCCCGCGCGCCGAACTGCGCGAAACCGACGTCCGCTCCGTCCTCGCCCGCCATCGCCCGGCGGGCGTGGTCGTCGAGGGTTCCGCAAGCCGCACGCTCCGCCCGCCGCACCTGTTCGGCTCCGTCCCGGTCGCCTACATCGAATATCCGGCGGCCGTGGTGTCGGGCAAGGCGCCGAACGTCCTCATCGACGACGACGCCGTGGCCGACGCCGCGTTCCGGGAACTCTCCGCCGGCCGTCCCGCCGCCTACGTCGCCGTCGGGCACGCGATCCCGCATCTCTGGTCGCGCCTCCGCGTCCGGGCGTTCCGCGGGCGCTGCGCCGGGGCCGGCGTCCGTTGCGCCGTGTTCCCCGACCGGCGGGGCGAGCCCGGCGACCGCCGCGAGGCGCGGCTCGCGGCGTGGCTCGCCGCGCTCCCCCGCCCCGCCGCCGTCTTCGCCGCC
>CAMOHV010000444.1 GCA_946615275.1 uncultured Verrucomicrobiota bacterium
GCGAGTCGTTCCTGTTGAAGATGTCCGACGGCGAGCTGGACAAGGTCGTGTCGCTTGACGCATGACTCTTGAGGTGATTGTAGAACCACTGAATGCACTGAAAACACTGAAGCATAGTTTCTTGTTCCTGGCAGATCTCCGTGTATTCCGCGTGTTCCGTGGTGCATAAAAGTTTACGATGGAGGTTTTGCAACTAGTTCTCTTTGCCCATTGAGGGCCTCCGCCGCAAGCGAGCAGTCGCGTCAACAAAGATTTTCATTGTTGTTTGTGGGCAATCATGGATGCGCAATCCAACGCGCAGTTGAACCCATACGACCCCCATACATCCAAATGAATTCGGCGCTTGCGCGGGAGGTGGGATTGTGATAGAATGTCTGCATGAAGAACAATCGTTTGTTTGTGCTGGCTGCCGGGGCCGCGGCGTTTTCGGCGTGCGCGTTCGCTGGCACGGTGCGCGTCTCGCCCGATGCGGGCGAGGGTGGAACCGGTTCCTGGTGGAGCCCGTGCGCCTCGCTCGGCGAGGCGCTGCAGCGCGTGAGGGATGCTCGCGCGAAGGACGGCGGCGAATGGACCGTCAAGCTCGCGGAGGGCGACTACTTCATCGAGAGGCCCATCGTCTTCACGCCGGCGGACTCGGGCGCGCCCGGGGCGCCGATCAGGATCGTCGGCGCAGGGATGGGCCGGACGCGTATCTTGGGCGCAAAGCGGCTCGAGGGCTTCAAGACCGGCGCGGACGAACGCTGGTACGCGCCGATCCCGAAGGGCGCGGACGGAGAGCCGCTCTGGTTCGAGTCTCTCTTCGTCAACGGCAGGCGCGCCGTTAGGGCGCGTCATCCCAACGCCGGATTCTTCAGGCCGCAGGCGACTCTCCAGACGATCGTGACCAACTCGGCGCGGAGGGTCTTCGCAAGGGCGGAGCTGACCGGACGCGCTGAGGACGTGGAGCGGATCTCCGCCACGCCCGACTGGTGCTGGCGCTACGGGCAGATCGTCGTGCACCACAACTGGGACACGACGAGGCGCATCATCCTCGGATACGACCCCGCGCGCCGGGTGTTCGTCACGCAGGGCGAGAAGTGGAAGCACTGGAATCCCTGGCGCACGAATTCGCTCTACTACGTGGAGAACGTTCCGGCGGCGCTAGACGCGCCCGGCGAGTGGCTCTACGACGCGCCGAACGGGCGCATCGTGTACATCCCGCGCGAGGGCGAGAGCGCGGATAAGGCCGAAGCGCTGTATCCCGTTCCGGGGCTCAGGAACCTTGTGCAGTTCAAGGGCGACCCGAAGGGGACGAACAGCGTGCATGACGTCGAGATAGAGGGCGTGTCGTTCCTCTACGGCGACTCGCCGCGCAGGAAGGGGATGCTGGCGGGGGCGTGTCTGCCAACGGAGGCGGCGGGCGACATGGACGGGCTGGGGCCGACCCAGTTCGCCCCGAGCCAGGCGGTGGCCTGGGCCGACGCCGCGGTGTGCCTGGACGGCGCGGAGCGCGTGTCGTTCAGGGGCTGCGAGGTGTCGCACACAGGCGAATACGCTGTGTGGCTTCGCAACGCCTGCCGCGACGATTCGTTCGAGGGGTGCCTGATGCATGACCTGGGCGCGGGCGGCGTTAGGATCGGCGGCGACGCGCGAGGCGGAGGCAAGAAGGGCGAGAGGGTGGAGGCGCTCAAGTCCGGAGAGACGGGCCGCAACCGCATACACAACTGCATCATAGCGCGCGGCGGGCGCAGGCATGCGCCGGGCGTGGGCGTGTGGATCGGCGGCTCGCCTTTCAACTCCGTGACGCACTGCGAGATATCCGACTTCTTCTACACCGGCGTCTCGATCGGGTGGACGTGGGGCTACAATGGAAGCCGCGCGCAGCGGAACACGCTGTCGTTCTGCCGCATCCGTAACATCGGGCAGAGGGCGCTGGGCGACATGGGCGGCGTCTACACCCTAGGCACTAGCTTCGGGACGTGCATCTCGAACAACGTGATCTGCAACGTCGATTCCTACACGTACGGCGGATGGGGGCTCTATCCCGACGAGGGCTCCGAGGGGATAGTGATGGAGAACAACCTCGTGTACGACACGAAGGACGCATCCTTCCACCAGCACTACGGGCGCGACAACATCCTGCGGAACAACATACTCGCCTACAGCCGCGAGGGGCAGGTGGCGGTGACGCGCGCAGAGCCGCACCGTTCTGTGACGGTCGAGCGCAACATACTCTTCTGGGACAAGGGCAAGACCTTCACCAAGTACCGCGCCACCTTGCAGGAAAAGGCGAAGATCGACTGGATCGGGAACATCTGGTGGAAGACTGACGAGCCGGTGGAGTTCAACGGCAAGACGTTCGCAGAGTGGCAGGCGAAGGGGAACGACAAGGGCGGCGTCGTGGCCGACCCGCTTTTCGTGGACGCCGCGAAGCGCGATTTCCGTCTAAGGCCCGGCTCTCCGGCCGTGAAGGCCGGCTTCAGACCGTTCGACATATCCGCGGCTGGGGTGCTCGGCCCGGGGGAATGGAAGGCGCTCGCCGAGCGTCTTGGCGGCGCGGGGGGAGACGATGCCTGACACGATTGTGATGGTCACGCGCCTCGTGCTGGCGGCAGTCCTCGGCGCGCTCATCGGCGCGGAGCGCGA
>CAMOHV010000445.1 GCA_946615275.1 uncultured Verrucomicrobiota bacterium
GCGACCGTGTGCACAGGGGATGTAGTGTAGCTGATCGTGCCCTGGGCGTGTCCGCCATACTTCTTGACGGCCTTTACGGCTGTCTCGAGGTTGCGCGGGTCGTTCAGCGCGTCGAACACACGGAAGATGTCCATGCCGTTCTCGCAGGCAAGGGCCACAAAGCGCTCCACGATGTCGTCCGGATAGTGCTTGTAGCCGAGGAGGTTCTGCCCTCTGAGGAGCATCTGGAGGGGTGTCTTCTTGCAGACGCTCTTTATCTGCCTCAGGCGCTCCCAGGGGTTCTCGCGCAGGAAGCGCATGCACACGTCGAAGGTGGCGCCGCCCCAGCATTCGAGGGAGTAGTAGCCGGCGGCGTCTATTGCCTCGGCTATCCTGAGGATGTCGTCTGTGCGCATGCGCGTGGCCCAGAGGGACTGGTGGGCGTCGCGCAGCGTCGTGTCGGTTATGCGTACCTGCTTCGATGTGCTTTTTTTCATGGCTTATATTTTAATGTTTTTTCGTGAAGATTACAAGTGCTCCGCCTTCGGCGCATAGATCGAGCGTGAGCTTGTCCTTCTGGCCCACATCGCGCCGGGAAACGGAGATGGCACTGGCGTCCGACGGCGTGCGAGCCGGATCGTCCAGGTAGAACGCAGCCTCATACGGCGCATCGTCCAGAAAGAAGAGCGGGAATTCGAGGCGCTTGGGCTCTACGGTGACGGCGGCAAGGTAGATGCGCCCGTCGAAGGCCTCGCGCGCCACGGCGTAGTGGTTGCCTACAACGCCGGCCAGGGGCAGGGTCGCCTTCCATACGGTGGGCGGGTTCCTGAGCGCCTCCGCGCCCGGCGCGCCGCGGTAGCGTTCAGGCCAGTCGCAGAGCGTCAGGAGAGGCGAGTCGTAGGCGAAGCAGAGGGCCAGGGCATGGGCTCTGGTTCCGATCTCCTCCGCCCATATCGGGCGGCGGTCGGTCTCGTCGCCGTAGCGGTGGCCGCGCGACGTCTGCGGCTTGAAGTCCTTGAGATGCACGTTTCCGAACGACCCCGGCGTGAAGTCCCCGGGCCCCAGCAGAAAGCGCGTGAACGGCAGCGTGGCGGTGTGGATCGGCGTTATGTTCGCGTTGAACTTGCACATCTCGTTGCCGCGCACGCCTTCGCGCGTGATCTGGTTCGGCCATGTGCGGTTCATGCCGGTGGGCTTGTACATCCCGTGGAAATTTACGAGGATCCTGTTCTTCGCGGCTGCGCGCGTCACTCTTTCGCACCAGCGCACCATCTTCTGGTCGCTGCGGTCAAGGAAGTCAATCTTCACGCCCTTCACGCCCCATGCGGCGAGCTTCGCGAGCGTCTCATCCACGCCGTTGTCGTCTAGCGCCTCCCAGTGGAGCCACACGAAGAGCCCCACGCCCTTCTCCTTCGCGCGCGCCGCGATCCTCTTGAGGTCGAACGTCTTCCTCGGCTCCACCTTGACGTGCGGGCCGTGGTTCGGGCGGCGTGCCCAGCCGTACCATCCGCCGTCGATCGTGTGGTACTTCCAGCCCATCTCGGCGGCGAAGTCCACGAGTCTGATCGTCGATTCCGTCGAGAGGGAGTTGTTGGAGTCGGTCCACCAGTCCCAGGAGGACGCGCCCGGCTCCACCCACGAGAAGTCCAGGCCGTTCTCCGGCGGCGGGTTGAGGTTCATCACGATGTCCGCGCCGGCGGCCGCCAGGTCCAGGGGCGTATCCCCGCAGATCGCAACGCGCCAGGGGCTGGCTGCCGGCGTCTCGCGGATCACCGCCACGCCGGAAGCGCTTGCGCTAGATCGGGGAAGCGGGGCGAGCGCCGCCTTGAAGACGGCCGCATCCGCCGGCTGGCCCTTCGCGGGGACGCGGAAGAAGAGCCCCGCCCAGTCCGTCAGATCGGCCTCGCAGAGAGCCATGCACTGCCCGCCCGCCTCGACGATGGCTGGCATGCCGACTATCTCCTCCGGCGAGATGTCGCGCAGTATGCGCGTGTCGAACGAACCCTCCTGGGACGTCAGAAAGCTGCTATAGGAGGTGAACCACCCCTCCGCGTCCGGCGCAAAGCGCCACTCCGTGAGCTCGCCCTTGAGCTGGAAGCCGTCGAATTCCTTCTGCTCCGGCACCATGTAGCGGAAGGCGAAGCCATCGTCGTAGGCGCGCACGACCACGTCGATGCGCCCGCCGCCTTCGCCCTCGAAGGAAAGCGTCATCTCGTTCGCGCGGTCGACCACCTTCTCCTTGCGGTAGAGCCGCGTCGTCCATGCCGAGTCGATTGCGCGCCGCCTCACATCCAGAAGCCTGAACGGGCCATTCACCCCTGGCCCGATGAAGTCCAGCCCCAGCGCGGAGGGCGAGACGAGCTTCGCCCCCTTCCGCTCTGCGGACCACATCAGCCGACCGCCCTCATCGCCGGCCTCCACCGCCAGGCGTCCGTTCGGCGACGTCACGCTCTCCATGCGTCCCCACGCCGCGCACGCAAGCACGCACGCTGAGGCGACGGCGAATCTCACGTCAACCATCTTCATCTTCTTTCCTCCAAAGCGAGCGGATCGAGTCCAAGGAGACCTTGAGCTCCTCCGCTGTCACAGGCTTGTGCGGCTCGAAGACGCGCAGCACGTCGCCCTGGGCGATCTTCTTCAACG
>CAMOHV010000446.1 GCA_946615275.1 uncultured Verrucomicrobiota bacterium
CGCTCACTTCCCGCAGATCGCCTGGAAGTGCGGCAGAACGGCGTCGCGCCAGATGATGTAGCCTTCGCGGTTGGGATGGAGAAGGTCGGGCATGATCTTCTTGGGCAGGTTCCCCTCTGCGTCGAGGAACTTCGCGTTGAAGTCGCACCACACCACCTTCTTGCCGTCGGCGTAGCCCTTGATGATGGCGTTCACCTTCTCGTTCTTCACGCGCAGCTTGTCCTTCGCCGTGGCCCCGCGCGGGAAGATGGGCAGAAGGAGCGTCGTGGCCTGCGGCTGCTTGGCGGCGATGATGTCCAGGATCTTGCGGATGCCCTTCGCGACGTCCGCGGGCTGGTCATTATGCGAATTGTTCGTTCCGATCATGAGCATAACGCACTTGGCCTTGTAGCCGTCAAGTTCGCCGTTCTCGCCGCGCCAGACGAGGTGCTGGGTGCGGTCGCCGCCGTAGCCGATGTCGAGGATCGAGTAGCGCTTGCAAAGATCGCCGTACACCTCGCCGGAGCGGTTCTCCCAGAAGTGCGTGATGGAGTCGCCGAAGAACACGAGGTCGATCTCGCCCTTGGACGCGGCGATCTGGTTGCGCTTCTCGCAGAGGCGCTTGAGCCACCAGTTCTGCCCGCGCGAGGGATTGTTCTCCATGATGCGCGTGGCGGGGCAGGTGGTGACGTCGCCGCGTTCGCGCATGAACGCGGACGGATCGGCGAACGGCGAGAAGCGCTGCGGGGCGGCCTCGCCGCGGAGGGCGGCGTTGATGAACGGCATGACGGCGGAGGCCCAGATCTCGTAGCCGTAGGCCCTGGGGTGGAGACGGTCGGGCATTATCTCGGCGGGCATGAAGCCGTCGGAGGCGAGGTACTGCGCGGTGAAGTCGCACCAGAGAACGTCCTTGCCGTCGGCGAACTTCACGATCTCCTTGTTGACCACCGCGTTGCGGCGGCGAAGCGCGTCGTTGGCCGTGGCGCCGCGCGGGAAGATGGGCAGAAGTATGAGCTTCGCCTGCGGCTGCTTCGCGCGGATGGCGTCGATCACTGCCTTGATGCCGATGATGGTGTCGGCCGGCGGCTCCTTGTCGAACGGGCGGTGGCCGGTGTTGTTGGTGCCGATCATCAGGACGATGGCCTTGGCCTTGTAGCCGTCGAGCTCGCCGTTCGCGATGTTCCAGAGGAGGTGCTCGGTGCGCGCCGCCGAGTAGCCGAGGTTGAGCGCCTTGTACGGCGCCCCGGCGAAGTAGCGCTCCCACTGCACCTTGCCGGCCCCTTCCCATCCGTGCGTGATGGAGTCGCCCATGAAGACGACCTCCGACCCGCCGGCCTTGACGAGCTTCTGCTTCTCGTTGAAGCGCTTCCACCACCAGCCGTTTGTGTCGGAGCCGCCCTGCGGGACGGGCGTGATGGAGAGGATGTCGGCCAAGAGTCCGGCCGCGCATAGGACTGAGAATACGAACACTGGAGTTTTCATTTTATCTTGCCTGTATAAGGTCCTCCAAGGCGGGCGGCGTCGGCCACCCGGTCCACGCCACCTTTCGGAGAAAACCGATGATTGTGCTTAGCCGTCATTTCTTGGGCGCCTGCTCGGCGACAATCCCCTCGGATTCCGCCACCTCGTCGAGCTTCTCAAGGAACGCGTCGGGGCCGCCTCGCTGGTACCCGCCGAAGCGCTTCACCTCGTCGCCGTTCGCCTTGACGACGATCGAGCACGGGAAACCGCGTATGGAGTACTTGGAGACGAGCTTGGGATTCTCGCGCTGGGCCAGCTTGGTTAGGATGTCCTTGTTCTGCGGCGAGTCGATCATCACGAGGACAAACTTATTCTTCGCCTTCTGGATGAACTTCTTGTCGGAATAGACCTCCTTGTCCATCTTCACGCACCATCCGCACCAGTCTGAGCCAGAGAATGCGAGAAGGATGAGCTTCTTCTCCTTTTCGGCGGTCTTCTGCGCGGCGGCGAAATCCTCGATCCACCCTTTGGGCACGCTCTTGGAGACCTTTGCGGCGAATGACGACACTACCATGGCCGCGCACAGGGCTGCGACGATTACTTTCAGCCTCATTGACTTCTCCTTTTTACGGTTTACGGTGCTGCCGTTTCACTTCACAGCCTGCGCGCCCTTGCCGGGCATCGCGCCGAAGAGCTTGAGCGCGTCCTCGAGCGGATAGCGGTTGCCGAACATGTCCACCTTCGAGACGATCGTGCCCTGCATCGGGAGGCCGACGGCCTGGCGGAAGGCGTTGAGCTTGCCTGCGTCGAGCGTGGCCTTCTCGGAGTACTTCATGGAGAGGAAGGCGTTCAGGAAGGCGGCGTTGATGCGGCCGTTGAAGACCTTGGGGTCGGAGAGGCCAACGTTGTCGGAAGCGGTCTCGATGCCGTAGTTGCCCTCGAGGTCGTCCTCGAAGTCGTCCACCGCGACCTTCACCACGCTGGGGGACTTGGTGACCTGCGCGTCCGAGCCGCGGTTGAGGAAGAATACGTTGCCCTTGGCCTCGATCTTCTTCGTCTTGTCGTTGCCCTTGGTGTTGTCCCAACCGGTGAGGACGCTGAGGCCGATGATGTTGTCCTCGAGCTCGCTCTTGACGTTGCCGGTGGTGCGCACGCCGAAGCCCATGTC
>CAMOHV010000447.1 GCA_946615275.1 uncultured Verrucomicrobiota bacterium
GAACTCGGCGAGGCGCAGGGGCAGGTCCTTGTAGGAGCGCATGCGGCTCTTGAATATCTCGAGCGCGCCGGGGCAGTTCATGGGCTTCACGGCGAAGACGCGCTTCTCGCTCTCCGTGATGAACATGTTCGCCTTGTAGTGGTCCCAGTGGCCGCTCTTCTCCCAGAGGCTGCGCGGCATGATCGCGGGGGTGTTCACTTCCTGATAGCCGTCCTTGACCAGCTTTGCGCGCATGTAGTCCTGCAGCGTCACGTAGATGGTCCAGCCCCTGGGGTGCCAGAATATCTGGCCCGGGTCCTCGGGGTCCAGGTGGAAGAGGTCCAGCTCCACGCCGAGACGGCGGTGGTCGCGCTTCTTGGCCTCCTCGATCTGCGCCACCTTCGCGTCGAGCTCGGCCTGGTCCTTCCCGACGATTCCGTAGAGGCGCTGGAGCATCTTGTTCTTCTCGTCGCCGCGGTAGTAGCTGCCGGCCACCTTCATGAGCTTCACGGCGCCGATCTGCGCGCTGTGCTCCACGTGGGGGCCGGCGCACATCTCGAAGTAGTCGCCCACGGTGTACGTGGATATGGGCTCGCCCTCTGGGATGTCCGCAAGGCGCTCCAGCTTGTACTTCTGGCCGGCGAGGCGCGCGGCGCAGTCCTCGCGCGTGACGACCGCGCGCGTGAAGGGCTCGTCGAGCGCGATGAGCCTCGCGACCTCCTTCTCGATTGCGGGGAAGTCCTCCGGCGCGAGACGGTGCTCGAGGTCGAAGTCGTAGTAGAATCCCTCATCCGTCGCCGGACCAATGTCCGTCAGTGTGCCAGGGAACAGATTGCACACGGCGCGTGCAACCAAATGTGCGGCCGAATGACGCCGCATTTCTTCGGTAATTTCCATCTTTGCCTTCTATCTCATTGCGTAATGCGGATATTTTAGCGAAAATTCCGCCACCATACAAGAGGGTAATTGAATTTCTCCAGTGTGCGGCAACAGCGGCCGCGACGGAGCGCGGCCCTCCCAAGGCGGCTATGCGGCGGCAAATCCTCAATTCTCAATTCCCTGAACGGGCTGCAGCCCGTTCTACTAGATGCGTCCCTAGTAGAACGCGCGGCTCGCGCGTTCGACGAGTCGCCGCCGGGGTAGGGCATGGACTCCAGCCGCGCCATAACTTGAAATGAGATTACGGTGCGGACGAAATCACATCCGCCGAGACCGCATGGCGAAGCGGATGCGGGGCGGCGCGGGACGACAACTACGCGGCGCAGACGCAAGCCAGGCGGCCTCGGCGACGAGCGTTTTCGCGACTGGAATCGGACGCGCCTGCACTGCACACGAGTCAGTGGCTAGTTTCTGGCTTCTAGTTTACGCCGCAGCGCAGCCCCATCGATGCCGCCACGCGCGGTTTTTGATATAATGTAGGGAGCAAACAACCGGAAGGCGAAATATGGGATACTGCAATTTCAATCTGAGCGAGGTCGGGCAGAAGTTCCACGACGAAGAGTGGGGCGTGCCCGTCCATGACGACCGCAAGCAGTTCGAGTTCCTCGCGCTGGCGGTGATGCAGTGCGGCTTCACGTGGGAGATGATCCTTCGCAAACGCAACGTGTTCCGACAGGCCTTAGACGGATTCGACTTCGACAGGATCGCCGCCTACACCGACGCCGACATCGACCGCGCCCTTGCCACTCCTGGCATGATACATTCGCTCTCCAAGATGAAGGCCATCATCGGCAACGCGCAGGTCTTTCGAAGCCTGCGCGCGGCACACGGCAGCTTCAGCGCTTTTCTATGGAGCTACACCGGCGGACGCACCATCGTCTACAACGGCCATGCGCAAGGTGACGTCCCCGCCGGGAACGGGCTTTCAGCACGAATCTCGCGCGACCTCCGCCGGCTCGGCATGAAATATCTTGGACCGGCGTCGATGTACCTTCATCTGCAGACGTGCGGCCTCGTGAACGACCATAGCGAAGACTGTCCGCGGTTCGATTTCATCAACGACCATTATCCCACCATCCGCAAGCGACGCGACCACGAGGGCGCCATGCAGTCCACGGCCGCAGAAGTGAAGGCGCAGGCGGCCATTCCGCCCAAGAAGAGGAAGCTGCCGAAGCCGGCGGCGGAGCCGGTGTGGGAGTTTCGCCCGCCGGATGTGATCTTCCGCGGGCGGCGCGTCGTGCCTGAGCGGTTGAAGCCGTTCGGGTTTCGGGCGGATGGCACGTCGTTCCGCTACGAGACGCCGCTTGTGGACGGTCTATTCACACTTTCCGTCGTTGTGGACGTGATGGGTTCGGTCAGGACGCAGCTTGTCGACCGCGCGAGCGGCGGCGAATACGTGCAACACCTCGTTTCCGCCGCCGCCGGTGCGTTTGTCGGACGCGTTCGTAGGGAATTCGACGATCTTCTCGACCGCATCAATGCATCATGTTTCGACACTTCCGACGCCCGTGTTCCACCGGACCGCACGAGCACCTAAGTCCTCACAGCTCCTCGCACGACTCGACGGCGCCGGCGTATGAGACCCGCATGTACACTGTCCGCCCGGGGCGCACCGTCGCGTGCCGCCCCGCGCGCTCCACATCGACGGCGGCGGCGCCGTCGTTCCAGAAGAGCCAGGCCACAGCC
>CAMOHV010000448.1 GCA_946615275.1 uncultured Verrucomicrobiota bacterium
AGGAGGATGCACGCGAGTGCGCAGATTGTCTTTTTCATTTCTTCCTGCCTTTTTTACTTTTAGAATCTCAGATTTCAAATGCTTTGATTCAACTCTTTCTCACATCCTCAACTCTTTCTCACATCCTCAACTCATTCTCACATTCTCAATTCATTCTCAGTCTTCAACTCATTCTCAATTCTCAATTTTGCCAGAAGTCCGGCGCCGTGGAGGGTGAGGGTTGGATCCACGGCGAAGTCCATGTCGAGGTCCTTGAGGACCCATTTCGCGAAGCCGCCGGTGGCGACGAGGCGGAAGGACGTCTTGAAGTTCGCGGAGAGCTGGGAGACGATCTCGCGCACCATGCCGCGGTAGCCGACGAGCGCGCCGAAGCGCATGGCGGCCTCGGTGGAGCGTCCGATCTTCGGGCAGGCGCCGCCGAGCTTCATGCGCGGCAGCTTGGCGGTGCGCTCGTAGAGGTAGTCGCGCATTAGGGGGAAGCCCGGGGCGATCACGCCGCCGCGCCAGACGCGGTCGCGGGTGACGACGGCGGCGGTGAAGGCGGTGCCGAAGTCGCACACGAGGACGGGGGCGCCGTAGCGGTCCACGGCGGCGGCGGCGTCCGCGAGGCGGTCGGCGCCGATCGTCTCGGGGCGCGGGTAGTCGAGGCGGATGCCGAGGGGCGGCCTGGAAGGGGAGAAGCACTCGTGCGAGACGGCGAGGAATGGGAGAGAGTGCGCGCGGGCGAAGCGCCGCCACGAGGCGTCGGCGCGCGGCACCACCGATAGATAGGCCAGGCCGGCGGGGCGGGCGGCGCGGATTATCGCCTCGGCGCGCGGCGCGGCCGCGGCGAAGCCCTCGTCGCAGTGCGAGACGCGCGCCACGCGGCCGTCGGACCAGAGTCCCACGGCCGTGGAGGTGTTGCCCACGTCGACCACAAGCAGCTTCATGCAAGTCCGTTCTGCTGGGCGACGAGCCCGGCCGCGCCGTACATCTTGCGGAGCTTGGGCTTTTCGATCTTTCCGGTGGGGTTGCGCGGCACCGGCGCGAAGATCACCTTGCGCGGGCGCTTGTAGCGCGGCAGGTCGAGGCAGAAGCGGTTCACCTCGTCCTCGGTGAGCGCCGCGCCCTCCTTGACCTCTATGATGGCGGCGGCGATCTCGCCGAGGCGCGGGTCCGGGAGCCCGATCACGGCGACGTCCTTTATCGCGGGGTTGGCGCGCAGGAAGTCCTCGATCTGGACGGGGTAGAGGTTCTCGCCGCCCGTGATGATGACGTCCTTGGCGCGGTCCACGAGGTAGATGAAGCCGTCGCGCAACTCCGCCATGTCGCCGGTCCTGAGCCAGCCGTCGGTGGAGAGGATCTCCTTGGTGGCCTCGGGGTTTTTGTAGTAGCACTTCATCACGCCCGGGCCCTTGACGGCGAGCTCGCCCACCTCGCCGGGGGCGACCTCGGAGCCGTCGGGGCGGATGATCTTCGTCTGCCAGCCGTAGCCCGCCACGCCGATCGCGCCCACGTGGTCGATGTTCTCGATGCCAAGATGCACGGCGCCGGGGCCGGTCGACTCGGAGAGGCCGTAGTTGGTGTCGTAGTCGTGCTTGGGGAAGACGGCCTTCCAGCGCTTGATGAGCGAGGGCGGGACGGGCTGCGCGCCGATGTGCATGAGGCGCCACTGGTCGAGCTTGTAGTCGGAGAGCTTCACGTCGCCGCGGTCGATGGCGTCCAGGATGTCCTGCGCCCATGGGACGAGCAGCCACACGATCGTGCACTGCTCCTCGCTGACCGCGCGGATGATCCACTCTGGCTTGACGCCCTTGAGGAGGACCGCCTTGCCGCCCACGAGGAAGCTGCCGAACCAGTGCATCTTCGCGCCGGTGTGGTAGAGGGGCGGGATGCAGAGGAAGCAGTCGTCCTTCGTCTGGCCGTGGTGGTGCTGCTCCACCTCGCAGGAGTGCGTGAGGCAGTGGTGCTGCAGGATGATCGCCTTGGGGAAGCCGGTGGTGCCGGAGGAGAAGTAGATGGCGGCGTCGTCGTCCGGGTGGAGCGGCACGGCGGGAGTGCGCGAGGAGCAGTAGGCGACGAGCTTGCGGTAGCTTTCGGCGAACGTGGGGCAGTCGTCGCCCACGTAGAGGCACAGGCGCACGCGCGGCATGCGGTCGCATATCTGCTCGACGCGGCCGGTGAACTCGGGGCCGAATATGAGGGCGTCGGCGTCGGATAGGTCGAGGCAGTACTTGATCTCGTCGGCGGTGTACCGGAAGTTGAGGGGCACGGCGAGGCACCCGGCGCGGAGCGCGCCGAAGTAGATGGGAAGCCACTCCAGGCAGTTCATCAGGAGGATTGCCACCTTGTCGCCCCTCTTGAAGCCGCGGCTAAGGAGGAAGTTCGCGAAGCGGTTGGCCTTTTCGTGGAACTCGGCCCACGTCAGCTCGCTGCGGAACGCCTCGACCGGGCTGGATTCTATGAGGGAGTACTCGCGCCAGGTGGTGTGGTGCTTCTCGAGCTCCTGGGGGTTGATCTCCACGAGGGCCACGTCGTTTGGCCACTCCTGCGCGTTGCGCGCCAATATGTCTGTGATTTGCATGGGATAGATTTTACCATATCCCGCGCCGATAGTCACGCCC
>CAMOHV010000449.1 GCA_946615275.1 uncultured Verrucomicrobiota bacterium
GTTCGCGCGGAAAAACATTCCACCCTTGGACAGGCTACTGCCGTCGCCGAAGTGGAGGGCCTTGCCCGATACGCCGTCTTCCACGAGGTAGGGCCTGAAACTGGGGGCCGGATTCGTGCGCAGGGCGACCGGCAGCTGGCCGACGTTGGAGGAGTCCGCGCCCCAGTCGTCGGGATTGTCGAAGTTCCAGCACGCCACGAGCCCCGAGCGGTACAGTCCCCCGCCCAGGGCGAGCGTGCCGGCGGAAACGGCCGTGGCGCCGGTCCACCCGCCCGCGCCGGTGAGCGCGAGCGTGGAGGAGCCCGCCTTCACGAGCGACCCGCCCTTGATGCGCCCCGCGAAGACGTTCGTCGCGGCCGAGCCGCCCACCGTGAGCGTCTGGCCCGCGTCGAGCGCGATGCCGCCGTCCACGCCCTCGCCGGAGATCGAGGAGAGCTCCTGGTCTGCATGGAACCGCAGCCAGCCGCCGCCGGGGATCGAGGCCGAGGCCGACGCGTCCACGCCGAGCGGCGCGGCCGCGGTGCCGAATGCGATATCGCCGATCCAGGGCGAAAGCAGGCCCGTGAACGGAATCGCGCCGACATGGTCGCTCTTCAGGAATTCCTGCACGGCACCGCAGTTCATCGAGAACGTGCCCGCGCCCGCGAGGGTTCCGTAGAACTTCTGCCTTTCCGCCATCACCGTATTCCAGCCGCCCACGATCTCGCAGGTGGCGCCGGGATCGATTTCGAGCCGGGCGGCGGAGTGGGCGCTGGAGCTTGTGTAAAGGCTGCCGAACCGCGAGCCGCTCGTCCCGGCCTCCACCTTGAGCGTGGCACCGTCGTCCACGCGCCAGACATAGTTGTGCGTCGAGACGTTGTTCGTAAACGCAAGCGTTCCCAGCTGCACGGTGCCATCCGACTCCCAGAATCCGGCGGCGCTCGCGAATCGGAACACGCCAGCGCCGCGCTTGACCGGCTTCTTGTAGGGATAGCTCTCGCCGCCATCTCCATTCCAGACCACCGTGCCGCCGAGGATGTCAAGATAGCTGGGCGCCGTGAAGAAAAGGCCCTTGCAGCCGTCCGCCTTGACGAAAGACACCTCGTCGCCGTCCTGCCCGTCGTAGACGATGCCGGCGATCATGGTGTAGCCGGTCGAACTGCGCTCGTTGTAGGTGTTGCCGAAATTGATGTCGTTCGTCAGCACCGCGCCGTGGGCGAGGCCGCGGATGTCGAGCGTCACGTGCTTCATCATGAGGTTCGAGACGCTCGTCGCGTCCGTATACTCCACGCCGCCCACCAGGGCCTTCCAGTTGGAGAGGTCCTTCATGCTGCCGCCCGAGGCGGCGCCGATCCACACGTTCGTGCCGTCGGTCTTGTGGTTGTTGTACGTGCCGCTTGCGAGCGCCGCGCCGGATGCAAGCGCGGACGCGAAGGCGATCGCCATCGTCTTTGTGCCTGAATGAGCCATGTTTACCAACCTTTCTTTTCCCAAGGCTGATATGATAGCACAATCCGCCCCTTCGGCGCAAGCGGGCAAATCCGCGCAGAATATCCCTTGGGCGCATCTGCGAAACTCACCTTGCGGCTACCGGACTACGATGTTTGACGCCTGCGGCGCTAAACACGGAGATTGGGAGGTGGCACGGAGGCACGGAGATCATTTTGGAGTTTTGCTTCGCGAAATCGAATGACTAAACCTCTCGATCAGCTAGATGTTGTTGCTTTGCGCGAAGCACATCTCCATAACAATCTCCCTGTCTCCGTGAAATCTCCGTGAGCTCCGTGTTGCCGTTGGCAGACATGACATTGCTTGGTGAATTATGCAGATGCGCCCATATCCCTTCCATTTGCGGCTTTGGCGTTGAAAACGGGCGGGGATATGGTATCATAATGCCATGACAAACGACCTGCTCAGACCTTTCATCGACAACCCGCGCTATCTCATCGTACCGGGCGGCCTGCGCGACGTGCACGTGCACTTCCGCGACCCCGGCGTGCCCGAGGCCGAGACGCGCGCCACTGGCGCCGCCGCAGCCGCCGCGGGCGGCTTCACCTGCGTCACCACGATGCCGAACACGACACCTGCGGGCGACAATGCGGCATGGTTGCGCGAGCAGATCAAGGACGCCGCCCTTCCCTGCCGCATCGCACCCTCCGCGTGCATCACGAAGGGACGCCTCGGACGCGAGGTCGCCGACCTGGAGGCGCTCGCCGCCGGCGGCGCCGTGGCGTTCACGGACGACGGCGCGTTCGTGGACGACGCGCACGTGATGGAGGAGGCGATGCGCCGCGCTGCGAAGCTCGGCAAGCCCGTGATGCAGCACGCCGTCGTGCCCGCCCTCCTCGGCAAGGGCGTTTTGCGCGACTGTCCCGTCGCCCGCCGCTTCAACCTGCCCGTCATGCCGCCCGAGGCGGAGACCGAGGCCGTCCGGCGCGACATCGCGCTCGTGCGCACAACAGGCTGCGCCCTCCATGTGCAGCACATCTCCTGCGCGGGCACGGTCGAACTCATCCGCGCCGCCCAACGCGAGGGCCTGCCCGTCACGGGCGAGGCGACGCCCCACCACCTGCTCCTCTCCTGCGAGGACATCCCCGGCGACGACGCGAACTGGAAGATGGCCC
>CAMOHV010000450.1 GCA_946615275.1 uncultured Verrucomicrobiota bacterium
CCAGCCCGAACCCGCCGCGAAGCGCACCGTGCCGCGAGCCACCTCCAGCGTCCCCTTCGTCGAAGAGGTCTGGTTCGTGAACGTGATCGACCCTGGGGCGTCGAAACGCAGCCCAGCCGCGTTCGTGAAGCGGACCTGCACGACGTCGTTGTTCGCCGCGTCCGTCGCGATCTCCAGCATGGCCGGCGTCGAACTGTCGACGGACGTGTAGTTGCTTGGATAACTCGCAGGCGTCCACCCCATGTAGAACCGCCCGATGCTCTGGTCGTAGCCGTTGAGGTTCAGCTTGGACGTGTTGGCGAGATAGACGCCCGTCCCGCCCATCCTCACCGCCTTGCCCTTCGCCAGCACGTTTGTGCCGTAGCAGACGATGACGGCCTTGTAAGGCCTCAGCTCCTTCCAATTGTTCGAGGGCGCAGAGATGTGCAGATTGCCGCCGTAATCGATGTGAAACTCATTGGACAGATGCATGCCCTTGCCTTCGATCCATTCGTTCGCGCCGTTCATGCGGAAGCACAGCGTCCCGCCCGTCTCGTTCGTGATGCCGCCAGTGAAGTGCACATTCCCGTGGAAGTATATCTCCGACTGGTTAATGCCGGTGTGGACGAACGAAACGGGCCCGGCCAGGTAGAGATGCGCGTTCCCTGAGCTGTTGATGTAGGCGCCCTCTGTGTTCGTGAGGTTGCTGCGGAGGCGGAGAGGCGTCTCGTTCGTGAGGCTGCCGCCCTCAGGGCTCGAAGTGATGAAGCGCGGCTGGGCGCCCCAGCATGTCGTGAAACGGCTCTTCGCGCCGAGGCCCTTCATGTCGTAGACGTACGGCTGCGAGGTCGTGGTGAGGTTCGTCAGCACAAGCGGCGTGAGAAGGCCCGAGTTGTCCGCCCGGAACTGGACGCGCCCGCGGCAGTCGATCGTCAGCGGCGCCAGAGCCGCGCGCCCGGTCAGCGGCGCCGTGAGGGAGAGCTGCGTGTTCGTGGAGGCGACGCGCCACGTCTGCGGGAGCGTCCCGATCTCCACCGGCACGTCGAGGACGTGCGTGACGCTCGCCGCCGCCGTGTTCGTGACGAGGAACCCGCCCGCGCCCACGACGACCTTCGCGTTCGCGTCCGCGCCCGTGAGCGTGAACGCCGCGTTCGTGCAGAACGTGATGCCGTACACGTACGCCGTGCCGCTCACCGTGGCGGACGCCGTGCCCGCCGAGAAGAACAGCTTCGCCGTGCCGTCGGTCAGGTCGGGCGCCTCGCCGCCTTCCCAGTTGCCGTCCGTCGTGAGCAGGCCGTCGCCCGCCGCGCCCGTCCACACGTACGTGTCGCCCGCCACCACGGGCGCGCCGTTGAGGACGCGCAGCGTGCCGCCGCCCGCAAGGTGGTTGCCGAACACCTCCGACCCCTGCACGTAGTCGCCGGGCGGAAGGTAGTCGCCATCCAACTTCGCGCGGTCCACCTGGAGCGTAACGCCCGCCGACACGTTGACAACACCCGATCCAAAGATGTTCAGTTCCACGTTGGGATTGACGTTCTCCGTACTGACGGACAGCGTGCCGGTGTTCGTCACCACAAGGCCGGAGAGACTCGGGAACTTCGCCGCCGCCGCGATTGCGAGCGTGCCGGAGCGCACCGTGAGCGAGCCGGTAGTGTCGTTCGCCGTACCGCTCAGCGTGAACGTCTTGGCCGACGAACTCGAAAGATCGATGGACGCCGCTTCCTTCACCTGCCCGTTGAAGTTCACGTTCGCCGACTGGTTGAGGATCGTCAGCGTCGCGGGCGTCGCGCTCTTGATGATGGTTGAATCAGCCACCATCGCTCCGCTCTGAATGAGCGAAAGCGTCTTGCAGCGCTGGCTGTGGCCGTTGAGGTCGTACGTTCCGGCCTTGTGGCTGTTGCTCCATGTCTTGCCGATGGAGAGCGTCACGGAGTCCGCAAGAAGGTTCTCGCCGTGGAACACGACCTTGCCGCTGCCGCCGATCACGCAGACGTGGTCGATGGCCCCAACGGACGATTTCAGGTGGACGGTGCCTGCGTCCGCCTCGAGATAGCTGGGGCCGCCGCGCAGGACGCCGCCCTCCAGAGAGGCGCCGGAGTCCACGTAGCAGGTGCCCGTGAGCGTCAGCGGCCCCGTGACGCGGCCGCCGTGCAGGCGCCCCGACCTCCACGTCACCGCGCCCGCGATCACGGCGTCCGCCGACGGGGCGAGCCCGTAGTTTCCGCCCATCGACACGTCGAGCGGGTTGCTGTAAGTGTACGCGCCGTTGAAATTGACCTTCAACTTGTCGTCGTTCGACTCGTAGAACTTGATGGGGCACGTGCCGGACTTGGCCGTGTTGAACGTCGCCAGCACGTAGCGGAAGTTCATTTCGCCCGTGAAGTCCTCGAGGTCGCCCGTGAACGTCAGGCGCTTCTTCGTGCCGGATGCGTTGACCGCGCTGATCTTACCCGTTCCGCTGATCCTGCCCGCGAAGGTGGCGCTCGCCGTGATGTTCGTGAAGCTGAGCGTCGCGCCCTCCTCCACCACGATCTCGCCGCAGGCGGCGGCGGTCGCCACGTCGGCGCCCGTCACCTCCACCAGCTCGCCCGCCGGAATCGTGGCCGTGTC
>CAMOHV010000451.1 GCA_946615275.1 uncultured Verrucomicrobiota bacterium
AACTCCGGCGGCGACGTCAAGGACATGGCCGACTCCGTTGACTGGATCGGCAAGGGCTACCTCCACCCCGAGGTGATGATCACGCACGTCGGCGGGCTCGACTCCGCCGCCTCCGCCACATTCGACATGCTCAAGGTCCCCGGCGGCAAGCGCCTCGTCTACACACACGTCAACATGCCCATGACCGCCATCTCGGACTTCGCCGAGAAAGGCAGGTCCGACCCCTTCTTCGCCGAGCTCGACCGCATCTGCTCCGCCAACAACGGCCTCTGGTGCAAGGCCGCCGAGGACTACCTCCTCGCCAATGCCCCCAAGGTGGAGATAGGCGCCCCCAAGGAGCTCGTCAAGGAGCGCATCATCCGGCTGGGCGAACACAGCGGGGTCTGACCCCATCTGGCAAAGGCACGCCGATGCAAGCGGAATTCTTCTGCCTCTCCATGAGCCCCGCGCTCGACGCCACGGTCGCGCTGCCCGCCTGGCCCTCCGACGGCGCAGTGTTCAAGGACGTCCCCGAGACTGTGAACGTGGGCGGCAAGGGCCTCAACGTCGCCCGCTGGCTCGCCCTGCGCGGCGCCACGGCGTCATGCGGCGGGCTCCTCGGCGCGGACAACGCTGCCCCGTTCGAGCAGGAGCTCGCCAAATACAACATCGCCGACGCCTTCCTCCGCGTCCCCGGCGAGACTCGCAGAAACGAGATGATCTCCACCCCCAACGGCAGCTTCAAGCTGAACCGCCCCGCCTTTCCATCCCTTGACACGGCCTTCGACCCCATGCAGGCGCTGGAGACGCCGGCCAAGGCTCGCCAATCCTCAATTCTCGATTCTCGATTCCCAATTCCCGTAGCGATCCTGTCGGGCAGCCTGCCGCCCGCGATCGCAAAGGATTTCTACGCGAGGGCCGTAGAGCGTTTCAAATCGCTCGGCTGGACCACTGTCCTAGATTCGAGCGGCGAGGCGATGCGCCTCGGGCTTGAGGCGAGGCCCGATCTCATCAAGCCCAACGCGGAGGAATGCGAACCGCTCGTCGGCTTCACGCCCAAGACGCCGCAGGATTTCCGGCGCGCGACCGACATCCTCCGCGCCAGCGCCAGGCACGTCATAATTTCTGACGGCGGCGCGGGCGCCTGGTTCGACGGCGTTTTCGCCGCCGCGCCGAAAGTCGAAGTCGTGGACACCACCGCCGCCGGCGACACGCTCCTCGCCGAGTACTGCTGGCGCACATTCGGCTGCGGAATGCCCGCCCCCGACGCCGCGCGCTGGGCCGTCGCCGCCGGCTCCGCGGCCTGCACCATGCCCGGCGGCGCGCCGCCGCCTCTACCGCTCGTGGAATCGCTAACGCACTAGCGGAAGATCAGCAGAAAGCCGTCCGCGGCGCGGCCGAGGAACCGCGAGGGGTCGAGGATGCCCTTCGAGAAGCGAAGTGCGTCCATCTCGAACTGGAGGTTCGGCTCGGCCGTGGTGCCCTCGCCGACCATCAGCTTGTGGCCCGCGAAGCGGTATGGGATTCTCGCGTTCACCGTCTGCATGAGATGAGGGTCGTAGTCGATGAAGAACTGGACGCTGGTCTTCGTTTCGTCGTCCGCCTTCGGCTGGACGGTTAAGGCATAGTGGTGCCACTTGCCGTCCACCACGATATTGGGGAGCGTCCAACTCTGATAGTTGCCCTGCATGGCGATTTGGATGGCCTTCGCGTTGCTGCTCATCCGGAAGAGATACCAGTCGAAATTGGATGGGCTGTCGCTTCGGACCAGGCGCAGAATCGGGGCATGCTGGGCGAGCGAGGTCGAATCCGCCGCGACAGAGCCGTTTGCATCCACGATGCCGTTGAACTTCGCCCAGAATTCAACCGTGAAGGACTCCGCCTCGTAGAGGTCGCTCTCCGGGAAGACGACGCGGCCCTTGTTGAAGGAGGCCGAATACAGGTTCACTGCGCGAACGGTGCCGTTCGTGCCGTCGAGGAGAAGCGTTCCGCGCGAATCCTTCTCGAAGGTCGGCGCGGTTCCGCCCGTGCGCGCCTCGCCGACGCCCGTCACGGAGAAGGCCGAATTGGAGGCGCACGTGAAGGTGTAGTCGTTCTCGAAGAGCGCGAGGAGCGAGGCGTCGCCGGAGCCGACGGGATGCGTAGTGAGGAACTCATCAGGCGTCAGCGCGCGGCGCGTCACGCGGATGTCGTCCAGCCAGCCGTCGAAGAACTGCCCGCCGCCGTTCTCCTTTGCGCCGAAGAACATCGAGTTGCCGTTGCCGACGTTAGGTAACGTGCCGGTGAACGCCTTGTCAAGGCGGTAGTCGAGGTAGAAGCAGATGTTGTTCGTCTGCGCCGTCCCGTTCACGACGCACGCCAAATGGTGCCACTTGCCGTCGTCGATGTTGTTGACTGACGATCCTGTGTAGTGGTTCTCCGTGGTTCCATTCATGTAGTGGACATAGAGAAGGTTTCTGTCAGCCGTTCCGTTGAAAATCACGTTGATCCAGGGCTGGCCTCCGAACTTGAAGACGACTTGGCGGGTGCTGGTGCCGGTCACCCTGCCGCGCGTCTTGAAGAACGTCTCGATGGTGTAGCACGCCTCCGCCCCGTCGCTGCCGCTGATC
>CAMOHV010000452.1 GCA_946615275.1 uncultured Verrucomicrobiota bacterium
TCATGCGGGCTCCACGTGCACCACGGCGTCGTTCACGTCGAGGCCAGCCGCGCACACGGCTTCCTTCACGGCGTGGCCGATGTCATGGCCCTCTGCGACGGAGAGGGATGGATCCACCTGCACGTGGAGATCCACCTGGAACGAACCTCCGTAGCGGCGCGCGCGCGCCTTGTGGACGCCGCGGACGCCTGGGACCTGGGCTGCTACGGACACGACGGCTGCGGCCTTGGAGTCGATGTCGGCGTCAACAAGCTCCTGGAGGGCGGGTTTCGAGAGCTGCCAGGAGACGCGCAGGATGAACGCCGCCACGAGGAGCGCCCCGGCCGAATCCACCCACGCGAGCGACGGCACGAGCCACGACGCGGCAACGGCAAAGGCAACGGGCACGGAGCTGAGCGCGTCGGAGCGGTGGTGCCAGGCGTTCGCCTCCAGGGCTGTGGACTTCGCCCGGCGGGCCACGCGGCGCGTCCATCTGAACATCCACTCCTTGAGGGCGATCGACGCCACGGCCACCGCGCACGCCGCCATGCCCGGCCGCGCCGCCTTCGTCCCCTCCATGAGGTGCCTTGCGGCGGCCTCGCCCAGCTCGTACGCCACCACCGCAAGCGCGAGGGCGATGAAGAGCGTGACGAGCGCCTCGATCTTGCCGTGGCCGTAGGGGTGCTCCTCGTCGGCCGGCGCCACCCAGAACTTCACGCCCAGCACGACGGCGGCGTCCGTTACGAGGTCGGAGAGCGAATGCACGGCGTCGGCGACGAGAGCCTGGGACGAACACATCCACCCCGCGACGGCCTTCGCCGCCGCGATGCCCACGTTCACGGCCATTCCTGCCAGCGTGACGACCCTCACCTGGCGTATCTTTTCGGATTCATTCATCGTCCGCGCAGCGGTCCTTTCTCCGCGCAAAGGATATTCTACCACAAATCGGGCGGTTTTGCGATTGCCTCCCTGCGTGAATTTCCCGGTTGGCGCGGTTTCGGGATTGCATATCGCCCAGAATTTGATATACTATTCCGCGTTTTCCGCCCTCGGACTGTAGCTCAGTTGGTAGAGCACGACACTTTTAATGTTGGGGTCGCGGGTCCGATCCCCGCCAGTCCGACCAATCCCCCAAGGCGAGACACACCGGCAAGGGCGCCGTGTCCCGTCATGCGCCGGTGGCCAGCGCTTCCTCCTGGGACTGCAGAAACTCCTTCGCCAGCGCGATGCCCTCCACGCTCTCCAGCCCCCCCACGGCCTCGGAAAGCTCCGAACGCGAGATCGAATACGAGTCGCCGCCCTTCGCGTGCGTGAAGACGAGGTCGAAGTCGCCAGGGTAGTTGAACAGCATCACCACCATCTCCACAAGGTCGCCCATGGGCGGAAGGTCTATGTTGCCGGCGTCGAAGTTGTACGAAAGCTGCGTGCCCACGCCCTTCTCGGAGGTGAGCGACACTCCGCCGCCGGTCGACTCGCACAGCTGCTTCAAGATCGGGAGGCCAAGCCCCACCTTGCGCTTGTCGTGCTTGCCGGCCTCGGTGTAGAAGGGATTGAAGGCCTTGCCCAGGGTTTCGGCGTCCATGCCCTTGCCATCGTCCTTGATGGACACTGATATCCTGCCGTCGGCCTCCTGCAGGGTGAGCGAGATGTTGTGCGCACCGGCCTCTATCGAGTTCTGCGCGGTGTCGGCGATGACGTCTGAGATCGTTGCATGCATTGGTTTTCAGCCTTTCGTGTCTTGGGGCGGCGGGTAGACCTCCGCACGCCATCCGTACGAACGCGCCGCAGCGACATTGGCCGGCGTGTCGTCGAGGAAGAGAAGTCGTTCGGCGGGGATGCCCATGCGCTTCTCGGTCAAGTCGTATATAGGGCGCTCCGGCTTGTAGAGCTTCTCGAGGCCCGAGATCACCTCGGCGTCGGCAAGCGCGCGGTAGGCGGCTGCGCGCGGGGCGAACAGCTTCTCGTGAAAGTCCGGCGACATGTTGGAGAGGATGCCGATCCTGCGCCCCGTCCGCTTCAATTCGCGCATCAGCTCAAGCGTTTCCTCGCGCAAATCGCGGATCCAGCCCACCGCGTCGATCTCCCAGAGGTCGGCGAGGATCGCGGGCGTGAGTTCCACGCCGGCCTTCTCGAATATCCGGCGGTACATCTCCTCGAAGGAGATGAAGCCGCCGTCCCAGAGGTGGCGCGTCGTGCGCCAGCCATCCTTCACGACGTCGCGCGAAACGCCCAACCGCTCGCAGTATGGATACAGAGTCCATTCGCCGGTGACGGGATCGCGCGGCGACACCGATATCACGCCGCCAAAGTCGAACACCACGCCGTCGATGCCGTTCAAGTCGAACATCCTGAACATGTCGTCAGAGCCTGCCATGGAAGTGCCTTCAATCTCTGCGGATCCAGCCGACACCGCGCGGCGAGGTGATGCGGCGCCAATTCCCGCTCGTTGCGACCTCTTCGTAGGAGGTGCCGGGCGGCAGCCTGAACAGAATCGGCGAAGATTCTGACGGCGCGAAGCGCACGTCCAGCGCGGCGACGGCGCGCGCCGCACCGTCGTCCGCCTTCCGTCCGTCCTCACCCGCCACGGTCACCGCCGTGTTCTCC
>CAMOHV010000453.1 GCA_946615275.1 uncultured Verrucomicrobiota bacterium
CCCGTTTTCCTCTTCAAAGACCCCTTACGGAAGTTTTTAGTGCGTCAGCCCTGCCTTCTCCGCCGACTTGCTGAAAGGATGTGACGGTGACGCGGCTGCGCTCGGCAACGCCTCCAATTGGGGCAAGGCGGCAACGACCACGACCAGCGCCACGAGCGGCGCGCTCACGGTGGCCTTGGCGGAATCTCCGGCGGCGGACGTCAATTCACTCGTGTATGCCGCGCACGACGGAGCTTCGGGAAGGGCGCGGGCTTGGTGCGTCGCTGGCGCCGCCGGGGCGAGGGCGCTCCCGCTTGAACTGACGTTCTCCGGCGCGGAGTATGCCTCTGCGGACGTCTCTCTCTACCGCAAGGACGACCTGAAATGGGTGGAGGTGAGCGCCGAGAGGACTGTGCAGGGCGGCACGGTGCGCTTTTCGCTTCCTGCTGGATGGGAGTGCGGACGCTACCGTGCATGCACTGTCGACGACCATGTCGCAACGTCCGCAGCCGTATGGTTCCGCGCCGACCGTGGCGTGACGGTGAACGGCTCGGGAAAGGTGACGGCCTGGGTGAACGGAGGGTTCCTTGGATCGCAGTGCGACCTTATATCCACCAACGCTGCCGCGGGGGCGACGCCGGATGTGGCGTTCGAGGAGAATGGCATAGGGGCGCTTCCGTCGCTACGGTTCATCGACTCAGACTATCTGCGCACGGAGGGTGAGGTGGATCTTGGAATCACTTCGACGCAGGGAGGGGCTTTTTTCCTGGTGTGCAGATTCGACCCCGATCCTAACGACCAGAAGGACATGTGCCCGTTCGGGCTCTGGAGTCCTGCGTCGTCGGCAGAGACTGATCTCACTAGAACGCAGCGATTTGGCGTGCAGGCCGCCAAGACTTGGCCGGGACGCCCTGTGCGCGCATTGTTCTACGGTGGTTCGGACTATGACCTCGACATGGCTTTTACGAACGATTCGCAGATAATAGCCAGCGGGGCGTACGACGTCAATTCGGCCCGTAAGGTGTCCGCAAGCCAGAGCGGGAACATCAAGTTCGCGGGGAAGACCATCGCGCCGTATGCGGGCGTCCTGAGCGTCGGCGAGTTCAACGTCACGGCGTTCAACTCCGGCTACTATGGCCAGGTGTCCGAGCTGCGCATATACAACCGTCCTCTCACCTCGCGCGAGTTCGCGGAGATAGAGCTGGAGCTTTCCGTCCGCTACGGCATCGACGTGAAGACTGCGGGATCGCTCGACGCGGCGGCGCTTGCCGCTCACCAGAATGAATGCAAGGTGATAGGCATCGCGGCCAACTACGGCGTGGAGGAGGCGAATCCGCCGGTCACGTGGAGCGACGGAACTCTCTCGTTCGTGTTCAAGACCGCGCCGTCGGCGTCCGACCCAACTCGCCGCTTGCGGTGCTAGGCCACGACGGCGGCTCGACGGCGTTCGCGCCGTGGAGGAACGCATACGTGGAGTCGCTTGGGCGGACGTGGTTCGTGTCGGAGTCCAATCCCGCGAGGGGAGGCGTGTTGAGCTTCTCATTCGAGATGGCGGCCAACGACAACAAGCGCTACGTCCTCTACCGCAAAGCGGCGGGCGAGACGGATTATTCTGTCTGTTCGGAGGACTTCGCCAAGACGGGGACGGGAGTGTCGTTCACGCTGACCCAGCTGTATTCCGGCGTGTACAGGCTTGTGCGCAAGCCCGCGTTCAGCGGATTGGTGATAGATTTCCGGTAAATCGGCCTTCGGCCTTTAAAAGATAGGAGTTGTCATGGGAAATGGAATCATCATTTTCGCGCTTATGGCGGCGCTGGCGGCGTGCGCGGCGAAGCCTGGCACGATCGACTGGGCGAACAAGCCCGATGCGCCGCCGGCGAAGGTGAAGGGCTATCTGCCATCCTCTGCGCCCGAGGAGCAGGGAATGGAGTCCGCCAAGGTGGAGGCGTGGGTGAAGGCGCTCGACGGGCAGGTGAAGCTGATGCACGACTTCGTGCTGCTCAGGCACGGACGCCTTGTGGCCGAGGGCCGCTGGGCGCCGTATCACGGCGACCGCCACGCGCTCTACGGCCTTTCAAGCGCAGTGTTCGCCGGATTCATCGGTAAGAGGCGGCTCGACGCCAAGACCTACGGACCGGCGGACGGCGATCTTCTCGCCGCGCTCACGGCGAAGGATCCGGCGAACTCCTGGGCCGAGGCGAACGCGCTCTGCAACTTCGCCGTGAAGTGGAGCTGGGGGGGCAAGGGCGCGCTGCCGCAGACGATCGCGCGCACCTTCTCCACGCACATCGACCCCTCGTTCAACTGGGAGCGCGGCGGCACGGCGGGCGACGGCCTCGGGCGCGTCACGAAAGCGCGCGACATGGCGCTCCTCGGGCAGCTCCATCTATGGAACGGCGACTGGTTCGGGAGGCGCCTCTGGGACGAGAGATGGGATGTGGGCCACTACAGCTTCATCAAGCGCCCGAGCGGCGTGATGGCGGCATACGGTGATCGCGGGCAGGTGCTCGCGATCGTCCCGCGCGCCGACATGGTGCTGTCCGTGAACGCGGACACCGCGGACACCGAGCGCATACTTTCCCTGACGGAGGAGATGCTGCTTCC
>CAMOHV010000454.1 GCA_946615275.1 uncultured Verrucomicrobiota bacterium
CCGGCGAAGATTCCGGCGGCGCGAAGCGCACATCCAGCGCGGCGACGGCGCGCGAAGCGCCGTCGTCCGCCTTCCGTCCGTCCTCACCCGCCACGGTCACCGCCGTGTTCTCCGTGGAGGCCTTCTCCGACGAGAGGAACGCGAGCTTCGGGCGCACGGCCCGCGCCACGGTGTACTTCTTCGCGCCAAGATCGTAGTACTCCACCGATGCGAAGGCGCCGTTCGTGGCCGATGTGTCCTCTGGCACGACCTTCTGCTCCCACACCACCTCGCCGGGCCTGCGCGACTTCTCCTTCAAGTCCCACACCTTGAAGTGGGGCCCCCATTCGCCGATCTTCGGCTCCTCCGAAGGCGGGAAGTGGCCGTCGTAGGCAAGAGTATACGTCACCCTCACAAGGTCACCGGGCCGCACGCGATCAGGCGTGAAAGTCTCCTTCAGGCGGAAACGCCGCCCGACCGCGCCGGAGAAGTCCTTCGGCCTTCCCTCCTCCGGCAGCGGCCTCACGTTGAGCGCAAGCGGCTTGAGGCGCAGGCTGAAGCTGTTGGCGAACGACGAGCTCCCGAAGCGCGAGCTGCGGCGCGTCACGGCCATGCCGGACACCGTGGCCTCCACCACGCTCGAATGCGGCGCAAGGAAACGCGCCGATATGCGGAAACGGCGCAAAACGCGGCCGGCGGCCGGCGGCTTGCCGTCCACAAGGGGCTCGAACTCCTTTCCATACTCCACGGCCCCTCCAGACGGATCCGGCATTCCGGATATCTTGAGCTGCTCCACGCCAACGTCCTTGCCCACGTCAAGCTCCACGACGAACGAGCATGGCTCGCCCACCACCACCTGCGACGGCTCCAGCACCATGCGACCCTTGATGTCGGTGCCGGCCTTCGTCCCGAAGCCGCCGAAGTTGAAGGAGAACTGCGCCTCGGCCGTGCCCGACAGCCCGACCAGCAGCGCGACCACCGCGAAGCGCGATCCCGTCTTCACCGCCACGAAGAAAAGAAGTGCCAGCGCCGCCAGAATGCCGCCCACGATCGCGATACGCACCGGCAGCGAATACTTGAACCAGAACGGGAAGAGGATGCGCTGGAGCGGAAGCTCGGCGCGAGGGTCGTTCTTGAGGCGCGCCCAGGCGGCGCGGACGCCGTGCAGGGATGCGGGCGTCTCGCCCACGGCGCGCTCGGCGGCCGCGTAGTCGGAAAGCGCTCCGCGCCAATCACCAGCCATGTGGCGCAACGCCCCCAGGTTGCAGAGATGGCGCGCCTCGACCTCCTTCGCGGTACGGGCTCGGCCAGGGTCTGCGATGTAGTCGGAATACGCCTTCGCCGCCGCCGCGAATTCCGCCGGCGTGGCGGCGCGCGTGGCGAGGGCCAGGGCGCGGCGCAGGGTGAAGTCGGCATTGCCGGAGAGCGAGAAGTCCAGGTCAAGGCCGTCTGGCGTGGGGAAGGTCGCGTCCTCGTCGTCCTCCAGCGCCCCTAGCGCGGCCTGCGCGCCGGCCTTCACCTGCATCGGGATGGGCTCGGTGGCAACAGTGACGTAGGCGCGCTTCTCGACGTCGTAGTAGGCCACTGGAATAGCCGGGAACTCGAGCGTGCCGGCCTTGATGGCGCGCAGGCGCCACGTGAACCGTTTGCCGTCGGGGCGGGCCTCGGTCTTTACGGAGGCTGAGTCAACCCGGAAGCTCGGCGTCTTCACGAGGCTGGAAAGACGCGTAGGCAGTATGGTATCCGGCTCTACATTGCCGGAGAGCGTGAGCGTGAGCGTGAGGGGATCGCCTGCGGTACATACATCCACGTCAAGCGTGGCCGTCGCCGAGAGCGACCGCCCTATCGCGCCGCACCATGCGGCCGGGCGGCCCTTCTCTGGCGGGGAGGCCACGACAACGTCCACCGGCTCCGTCCGAAGGTGGATCGTCTTGAGTCGGACGCGGCCGCGCGAATCCACGGTGTCGACGACGGGCGCGTCGATCGCGACGGCGGCGAAGCGCGCCGTGCCCGGGGACTTCGCCGTGAACTGCGGCACGGGGATCGTGAAGTGCCAGTTCCCCCTGTCGTCGCGGATGCCCAGGAACGGAAAGCGCTGCGGCTTGGGTCCCAGCGACTCGAAGGGATCGTCGTTGAAGAAGCTGAACGGGTCGCGCATCGACGAGAATATGTCGTTCGAGACATAGTTGTTCAGCGTGAAGAGGCGCACGTTCTGGCTGCGCCTCGGCACTCCCTGCCCTATCTGGCTCACGCTACCCGGCGTAATCGCCCCGGGCTTCCATTCCTGGTCCAGGAACGGAGCCTCCACATGCGGCGGACGCTGGTTCAGGATCGGCGGCTGCTGGTCGTACGACGCCTTCAGGGGCGGCAGGCGAAGATGGATCGCCGCCGTCGCCTTCTCCGTCACCGTGAGGTTCGTGGACGACACCGTGAGCCACGCGCGCGGCGGATCTGCGGCGGCGCACGCGAACGCCGCCGCCAGCGAGGCCAATGCCAATGCGGAGATTCTGGACAAAGTCTTCTTCATTGTATCACCACCACCGACACATCGCGCTTCCCGGCCTGCGAGCGCGCGCTGTCCGTGCCGTTAGTGCCCGTCTGCA
>CAMOHV010000455.1 GCA_946615275.1 uncultured Verrucomicrobiota bacterium
GACGCGCTGAACGTGATGAAGGAGTGGGTGCCCGACCTCGTGCTCTCCGACATGTGGATGCCAAAGATGGACGGCACCCAGCTCGCCGAGGCCATGCACAAGGATCGCCGCCTCGCCGAAATCCCCATCGTGGCCGTCACGGCGGACGTGGACGTCGGCTCCACCTACGACATGACACTCTTCGCCAAGGTCATCGCGAAGCCCGTCACCAGCGCCAAGCTGCGTGCCCTCTTCGGCGACATCGGGGCGGAATGACGCGCGAATTTCCACCCTTTACAACCGCGCGCAAGTTTGGTACCATTTACCCCGCATGGAGCCAAATGCCGGAGAAAGTGGCGCCGGCCCGTTTGAACCGGGCGACATGTTCGGAGACTGCGCCGTAGAGAGGCTGCTCGGAAAGGGCGGCCTGGGCTTCGTCTATCTTGTGCGCGGCGCTGATGGGCAGCGATACGCCCTCAAGACGATGCGCACCGGCCATAAGGAGACCTCCCCGGAGCACAAGCAGCGCTTCGCGCAGGAGGCCAACCTGATGATGACGATGCGCCACCGCAATCTGGTGCGGGTGTACGACGCCGGCGAGGACGCCGAAAAGGGCATCTGCTACATCATGATGGAGTACATGCCTAGCGGCACGCTCAAGGACCGCATCGTGGAGAACGGCGCGATGCCCGTGTCCGAGGCGATCTCCATCGCCGCGCAGATCGCCGAGGCCCTCGCCATGGCGCATTTCCACGGCGTCATCCACCGCGACGTCAAGCCAGACAACATCCTGTTCTCTGCCGACGGAACGCCGAAGCTCGCAGACCTCGGGGTGGCGAAGTTCGTCAAGGGCGGCAGCGAGGGCACCGAGACCATGCAGGGCACGATCATCGGCACGCCGGCGTACATGGCCCCCGAGCAGATCATCGACTCGAGCCACATCGACGAACGGGCCGACATCTACTCCCTCGGCGTCGCGCTCTACGAAATGCTCACCGGCAAGCGCCCGAACGACGGCAGCACGGTGATGGGGATGCTCGCCAAGGCCGTGAAGGGAGAGCCCCTTCCCGACGTGCGCACGATGCGTCCGGAGGTCTCGGCCTCCGTCGCCTACGTGCTCTCGCTCATGTGCGCGCCCAAGCCCGAGAACCGTCCCGTCACCTCCCGCGCCGCAGCCGACCTGCTCGTGCGCGCCGCGGTGGACGGCCTCATCCTGCCGTCGAAGTCGCCCACCCTTGCGGCGGGCCACGACAGGCATAATGGCGGATGGCTTGCGAAGCTCTTCAGGCGCGTCGCGGACATGCTCGGCGGGTGAGCAACTAAGGCAGGGCGTCGGCGAGGTGCATTCCATGCGACGCCTTGAGGAGGACTGCGTCGCCTGGGCGCACCAGTCCGGCAAGGGCGTCATGGGCCTCGGCGGCGGTTTCGCAGCGAACGTCGCCCGCGATGTGCGCGTTCGCCTCGGCGCCGACGGTCACGATCTTGTAGAGCGGCAATTCGCGCGCGCGCTTCCCGACGTCGGCGTGGAACTCGGCGGAGCGTTCGCCAAGCTCGAACATGTCGCCAAGGACCGCTATGCGGCGCCCGGCGACGGGCAGGGAGGCGAAAGTCTCGAGGGCGGCGATCATCGAAGTGGGGTTGGCGTTGTACGTGTCGTCGATGTATGTTACGCCGCCGGACTCCACCACGCGCCAGCGTCCGCCCGGGAGCGTGAAGCCGCGAAGCGCGTCGAGGCACTTTTCGAGGGGCACGCCGAAGCGCCCGGCGCATGCGGCGGCGATAAGGGCGTTCGTGACGTTGTGCCGCCCGGGGAGGCGGACGGCGAGGGCGGCGGCGAGACGCTCGGCGTCGGGGCCGTCGGGGGAGACGGTCACGACGGGGGCGGCGCTCATCGCGGCGAGGCGTGAATGGCGGACGTTGTCGGAGGAAAGGACCGCGAAGCCGTCGGGGGGGAGTGCGCGGAAGAGCTCGCCTTTTTCGTCGGCTATGCCGTCCTGCGTCTTGAAGAACTCGATGTGGGCGGTGCCGATGGAGGAGATGGCGCCGGCGAAGGGGCGCGCGATCCCCACGAGATGGCGTATCTCGCCCGGATGGTTCGTGCCCATCTCAAGGACGAGGAATTCGGCGTCGCGCGGGCAGTTCAGGATCGTGAGAGGGAGGCCGAGGTCGTTGTTGTAGTTGCCGGCAGTGGCGTGCACCTTGTGTCCGCCGGCGCGCAGGAACGCGGCGATCAGCTCCTTGGTGGTGGTCTTGCCGGCGCTGCCGGTCACGCCGATCACCCTCGCGGAGAGCGATGCACGCCAGGCGCGGGCGGCGGCGGCGAGCTCGTCGGGGCCGTCGATGACGCCGGCCGCCCCGGCGGCGAGCGCCTGCGGGATGAAGTCATGCCCGTCAACGCGCTCGCCCTTCATCGCGACGAAGAGCATGCCGGGCTTCATCTGGCGCGAGTCGAGCGTGGCGCCGCAGAACTGCAACCTAGCGACGTCAACCATCACACATCCTCTCCCTTCCCACCCTTCAACTTTTCACCCTTCAACTTTTCAACCTTCTCCTCAGCACACGCCGCGCGTCGAGTTGCGGTAGAACGCCACAA
>CAMOHV010000456.1 GCA_946615275.1 uncultured Verrucomicrobiota bacterium
TGTTTGAGCCTACGGCAACTGCCTTTCGAGTTTTCGAGTTGGCGAGGTGGGCGGGCGGGCGGGCGATTGCGGTCGATTGCCATCGATTGCGGTCGATTGCGGTCGATTGCGATCAACCGCCCACCCGCCGTGCCGCCTGCCTCAATTCCCTTCGTTGGATTTTTGATATACTTACACGCCAATGAGTTTCCATTTGCGACAATGTCTTATCGTATTCGCCGCGTCGTGCCTGACCGCGACGTGCGGCGAAGCACGAACCGTTCGCCGCGCGGACGACATCCAGCGGATAAGCCCACGCGACGCCGCCTACCCCGGCACGCCCTTCGACATCGAGGTGACGATCGCCAGCCCGCACGAAGTGCACTCGCGCAAGCGCACTGCCGTCTTCGTCGGCGATTCATCAGGCCATGCCGTCCTCCAGAACTACATCGCCGGCACGAACTTCCTGTTCAAGGCGGGCGACAGAGTGCGCGCCACGGGAACGGTCGTGGGCGAACGAGGCAGCATCTACGCGCATTGCACGAACATGTCGCTGATCGCGCACGGCGAACCGGAGAAGCCCGCAAGGGCCACGGTCGCGGATCTGCTGTCCGGGAAGTTCAACGGCCGCCTCGTCACGGTGCGTGGCGAGATCACCGACGCGACGCCGGACGAAATAGACAAAGCGTTCACGTTCTTCACCCTCTCCGACGGAGTCGATTCCATATACATGCCGCTGCAGAGCAGCGACGCCAGATGCAGGGACGCGGACGCCCTGATCGGCAGCGAGGTGGAGGCGACCGGCATTTTCGCGTCCGGGCAGAACATCGGCCTGCGCCGCTGCATAGGGCATCTGCTGACGACCGGATCGCCGCAGGAGATGCGCGTGCTCCGCACGGCGTGGAAGGACCCGTTCGACGTGCCGGAGCTTTCCTCGGCCAGGCTGCTGGATCCGGACAAGGTGACGGCGCTGGGCCGCCGGCGCGTGGCCGGAACGGTGCTCGCGTCATGGCGCGGCGACCGCGCCCTCGTCAAGACGGACGACGGATATCTCGTGCGCCTCGACCTCGCGTCGCCGGACGCGCCGCCGCCCGGCCGGCGCGTGGAGGCAGCGGGCATTCCGGCAAGCGACCTCTACAACGTCAACCTCCGCCGCGCCCGGTGGCGTCCGGCGCCGGGCGTTCCGCTCAAGGCGGAGGCGCCCGTGCGCGTCACCGCGGCGTCTCTGCTCGGATACGATCCGGACCTTCGCAAATCCGGATTCCTCGGACGGGCGGTGAAGGTCGGAGGCATCGTGCGCGGGCTTCAGCCGAACGAGGGCGACGGGCGCATGATCCTGGAAGACGGCGGGGTTCTTCTGCCCGTCGACTTCAGCGGGTGCCCCGAAGCGCTCGCCGGCGTGACGGTAGGGTGCATGGTGGAGATCGCCGGCGTAGCGGTGGCCGAAGTGGAGAACTGGAGCCCCGGCGCGATACTCACGCAGATAAAGGACGTATTCGTGGTGGTGACGACTCCGGACGGGATGGCCGTGCTTTCCCGCCCATCGTGGTGGACGGCGGGCCGGTCGCTCACGGCGATCGGGCTGCTGCTCGCCGTGATACTCGGCGTCACCATCTGGAACCGTTCGCTGAAGTCTCTTGCGGAGCAGCGCGGACGGGAGCTCACCGAAGAGACGGTGTCGCGCGTCACCTCCGAACTGAAAGTGCGGGAGAGGACGCGTCTGGCGGTGGAGCTCCACGACTCAATCGCGCAGAACCTCACGGGCGCGGTAATGGAGATACGGACGGGAGTCAGGCTGGGGGCCGCGAACCCGGACGGGATGCGGGAGCATCTTGAAATGGCCCAGAAGACGCTTGAGTCCTGCCGCCACGAACTGCGCAACTGCATCTGGGATCTCCGCAACCGCGCGCTGGAGCAGACGGACATGGACAAGGCGGTGCGCCTCACGGTCACGCCGCAGATTGGCGGCGCCGCGCTCGCCGTGCGCTTCGTAGCGCCGCGAGAAAAGATATCGGACAGCACCGCCCACGCGATTCTGCGCATCATCCGCGAACTCGCCGTGAACGCGGTGCGGCACGGGCACGCGACATCGATCAAAGTCGCGGGGAGCATGGAGGACGGCAAGCTGATGTTCTCGGTGTCGGACAACGGCTGCGGCTTCGACCCGGCATCGGCTCCCGGCGTGACGGCGGGACATTTCGGGCTGCAGGGAATCCGCGAGCGCGTCGCCGAGTTCGACGGCGAGACGTCGGTGGAAAGCGCGCCGGGGCGCGGGGCGAAAATCACCGTGACCATAAAGACGAGGAGCGAGACATGAAGAACATTCGCGTGCTTGTGGCGGACGACCACGCGGTCGTGAGGATAGGGCTCTCCGCGCTATTGGAGACCGAGCCGGACATCTCCGTGGCCGGCGTGGCGAAAGACGGGGCGGAGGCCGTGGCCAAGACGCTGCAGCTCAAGCCGGACGTGATAGTCATGGACTTGATGATGCCGAAGAAAACCGGCGTGGAGGCGACGGCCGAGATACTGGCGGCGCTCCCCGAGACGAAGATCATCGTCTTCGCGATCCCGCCGCGCGCCTTTCCGTGGCGC
>CAMOHV010000457.1 GCA_946615275.1 uncultured Verrucomicrobiota bacterium
GCCGTGAAGGCCGCCGGCGCCACGATGCTGCGCGGCGGCGCGTTCAAGCCGCGCACATCGCCGTACTCCTTCCAGGGCCTCGGCGCGGAGGGCATCAGGATACTCTCCGTCGCGAAGAGGGAGACGGGCCTCCCGATAGTCACGGAGCTGATGGACTTCAAGGACATCGAACTCTTCAACGACGTTGACGTGATCCAGATCGGCGCGAGGAACATGCAGAACTTCAACCTCCTCAAGGAGGTGGGCGCGTACACGAAGAAGCCGATCCTCCTCAAGCGCGGAATGTCCGCCACCATCCAGGAGCTGCTGATGAGCGCGGAGTACGTGATGTCGTCCGGCAACCCCAACGTGATCCTCTGCGAGCGCGGCATCAGGACGTTCGAGACGGCGCTCAGGAACACGCTCGACCTGGGCGTGGTGCCGCTGCTTCACCATCTCTCGCATCTGCCGGTGGTCGTGGACCCCTCGCACGCCACGGGCTACGCGCACATGGTGGACCCCGTCTCGGTGGCGGCGACGGCCGTCGGCGCCGACGGCCTCATCATCGAAGTGCACAACGATCCCCCCCACGCGAAGTGCGACGGCGCCCAGAGTCAGACACCCGAGATGTTCGCCGCCACGATGGAGAAGATCCGCAAGGTGAGGGGACTGGTGGCATGAAAGACATAAAGGACATCCGCGGCGAGATCGACTCCATCGACCAGGAGCTCGCGCGCCTCTTCCGCCGCCGCCTCGAGATTGTGGCCGACGTCGCGGCCTCCAAGCACGCCCGCGGCGCCCCCGTGACGGATCCAGCGCGCGAGCGCGATATCCTCTCGCGCGTCACCGCCGAGGTCGGCCCGGAATACGAGAACGGCGCGCGCCTCTTCTTCGCCACGCTCTTCGGGATCGCCAAGGCCCGCCAGCGCACCATGCTCAACGGCGAGGCCCCCCTCGTGAAGGACATCCGCGCCGCGCGCGCGGCCTTCGAGCGCTTCCCCAACCGCGCCGTCGTCGCGTGCCCCGGAACGGAAGGCTCCTACGCCCAGCAGGCCACCTCCATAATGTTCCAGCTCCCGACGATCCTCTACTTCACAAGCTTCGACAAGGTGTTCGAGGCCGTGGAGCAGGGCCTCTGCCCATACGGCATCCTGCCCATCGAGAACTCCGCCGCCGGCTCCGTCGCGGCCGTGTACGACCTCATGGTGAAGCACCGCTTCCACATCGCCCGCGCCCTCAGGCTGAAGGTGGACCACGTGCTTTTGGCCGCGCACGGCGTGAAGCTCTCCGAGGTGCGCGAGGTCATAAGCCACCCCCACGCCCTCGCGCAGTGCGGGGAATTCCTCAAGGCCCATCCCGAGATCAAGGCCGTCCCCGGCGCGAACACCGCCGTCGGCGCCAAGGCCCTCTCGGCCTCCGGCCGGCGCGACGCCGCCGTTATCGCCTCCCGCGCCTGCGCCGAGCTCTACGGCCTCGACGTCATCGCCGAGGACATAGCCGACGCCGTCTACAACTACACCCGGTTCATCTGCATCTCCAAGGACCTCCAGATCTACCCCGACGCCAACAAGTTCAGCATCATGCTGAGCCTCCCCCACCGCCCAGGCTCCCTCAACGGCCTCATCTCCAAGTTCGCCGCCATCAACGTGAACCTCACGAAGCTCGAGTCCCGCCCGATCCCGGGCATGGACTTCGAGTTCCGCTTCACGTTCGACTTCGAGGCCCCCCCCTCCGACCCGGCCGTGCTCGGCCTCCTCGCGGAGCTCGCCCAGGACCCCGAGATCGAGCACTTCACATTCCTCGGCGCATACGCGGAGCGCTGACATGAAGATCGCCATCGCAGGCATGGGGCTCATCGGAGGCTCCATCTACAAGGCCGCTCTGCGCGCCGGACACGCCGCCGTCGGCTTCAGGCGCAACGACGCCGTCGACGTTTCCGACGCCGACGTCGTCTTCGTCGCCCTCCCGCCCGATTCGATCGTCCCCTGGATACGCCGCCACTCGCCGGGGTTCAGGCCGGGGACGGTGGTCGTGGACGTGTGCGGCGTGAAGACGCCCGTGATGTCCGCCATGGCCGAGACGCCGCCCGCTGGATGGATCTTCGTGGGCGGGCATCCGATGGCCGGCAAGGAGGTGGGCGGATACGAGAACTCCACGCCCGACCTCTTCAAGGGCGCGTCGATGATCCTCACGCCCATGCCCGACACGCCCGACGGGACGCTGGAGATGCTGCGCTCCCTCTTCGCCGACCTCGGCTTCGCCCGCGTAGTCGTCACGGACGCCGCCCACCACGACGAGATGATCGCCTTCACGAGCCAGCTCTGCCACGTGATAGCATCCGCCTACGCGCAGGACCCGCGCGTGAAGGACGCCATCGGCTACTCCGCCGGCAGCTATGCCAACATGACGCGCATCGCCACGATGGACCCCGCCACCTGGGCGTCGCTCTTCCTCGCGGACCGCGCCGCGCTTGTGGACGTGCTCGACGGTTTCATCGGCCGCCTCGGCGAGTTCCGCGACTCCCTCGCCTCGTCGGACCGCGCTTCGCTCGAGCGCCTGATCGCGGCCGGCGCCGCCGCCAAGCGCGC
>CAMOHV010000458.1 GCA_946615275.1 uncultured Verrucomicrobiota bacterium
TGCCTTTCCTCGTGGAGCGCGCGGCCGTCGCGGCGTGCGCGCTCCCGCCCGCCGCCGTCGCGGGCTGGGCCGCCGGCGCGGTGCCGTTCGACCCTGACACGCCTGGCTTCCCCGCCGCCCTCGTGCGCGCGGAGAAGGGCCTCGACGTCTCGGCGGCGGAGATCGATTCCTTCCGCGGCGCGCCGCACACTCCGCTCGCCATCCTGGCGCTAGACCGCGCGAAGGCGTTCGCGCTCATGCGCGAGAGGCGGTTCGCGGAGGCGAAGGCGCTTGCCGACGACGTCGTCGCCCGCCTCCAGCCCATGCGCTACGGCCCCGGCATCGCGGTGGCGTTCCGCGCCCGCATGCGCGACCTGAAGATGGCGTACGGCACCGCCGAGGACCTTCTCGAAGACTTCCGCGAAGACTACGCCAGGGCCCGCGCCGAGAGCGCCGGACATCTTCCGTACGTCGCGCTCACGCTCCTGAAGACGCTGCAGAAGGCGGGTCGCGCGGAGGAGGCGGCGCGGGTGCGCGAAGAGATCAAGGCGATGGACCTGAGGCGTTTCCCGCATCTCGCGGAGGAGCTGGGGCTCAAGGGCGAGTTCACGGCGCACGCGCAGAAGGGCGCGTCGGTCTCGCGCGCGATGCCGAAGACGGCCTTCCACGTTTCGCCGGCGGGCGACGACGCGGCGGACGGATCGGAGGGGCGTCCTTTCAAGACGCTCTGGCGAGCGCGCGCCGCGGTCCGCGAACTTAAGGCTAAGGGCCTGCCTTCCGGAGGCGTGGCCGTGAAGCTGGGCGGCGGAGTGTACAAGGTGGAGAGGACTTTCGCGCTGGAGGGCGAGGCCGACTCAGGAACGCCGGGGAGGCCGATCGTCTGGTGCGCCGGCGGCGGCGAAATGCCGGTCCTCGAGGGAGGCTTCGAAGTTCCGCGGCTCAAGCCCGTGACGGACGCCGCCGCGCTCGCGCGCATCCCCGCCGCGGCGCGCGGAAAGGTCCTGTGCTGCGACGTGCGCGCCGCCGGCTACAAGCACGTCGCCCGCCCCGATCCATACGGCTACTACCGCGGCGTGGCGCCCGTGACGGATCTCTTCCAGGACGGCGAACGGCTCACGCCCGCTCGCCATCCCAACGACGACTGGCTCCGCATCGAGGGCTTAGGCACGCCGAGCAACACGTGCATAAAGACGACGCTCGACGACTTCCGCCCCTGGGCCGCCGAGCCCGACCTCATGGCGACTGGCTTCTGGAAGTGGTTCTGGGCCGACCTCACGACGTACGTCACCAACGTGGACGTCGCCGCGGGGACGCTCTCCGTGCAGGTCGGGAACGTTCCGATCAAGCCACGCCAGACGTTCTTCCTCCTGAACGCCCTGTGCGCGCTCGACGCGCCGGGGGAGTGGTATCTCGACTCGCGCACAGGGATGCTCTATGTGTGGCCGCGCGGCGATGCCGCCGGGGCGCGGTTCACGCTCACATCCTTCACGGAGCCGTTCATCAAGGCGGCGGGCGTCCACGACGTGCGCGTGGAGGGCATCGTGTTCCAGGACGGAAGGGGGACGGGCGTCGAGTTCGTGGACTGCCGCGAGGTGGAGTTCGCCGGCAATCTGGTGAGGCGCTTCGGCGGTAACGGCATGAACGCGCACAGGGTCGTGGACGCCACGATCCGCGACAACGTGTTCCGCTCGTTCGGGCACGGCGCGCTGGAGGTCTCAGGCGGCGACCGCCGCACGCTCGCGCATTCGGGCAACGTCATCTCCAACAACGACTTCTCAGACATCGAGAACCGCCGCCGCACGTACGCCCCGCACCTTCACCTCGCCGGCGTGGGCGCGGAGGTGAGCTTCAACCACTTCCACAATTCCCCCTCCAGCGCGATGCGCCTCGAGGGGAACGACTTCCTGATCGTCTCGAACCTCGTGGAGGACGTGCTTCTGGAGTCCGACGACCAGGGCGGCGTGGACATCTACTTCAACGCCTCCTATTTCGGCAACCGCTACTGCTACAACACCTGGAAGAACATCGGGCGGCAGACGGACAAGCTGCCGTGCGGACAGGCTGCGGTGCGCTTTGACGGCAACATCTCCGGCCAGACGGTCGTCGGCAACCGCTTCCTGAACTGCGGCACGGGGCACTTCGGCGCGATACAGTCCTGCGGCGGGCGCCTGCACGTGATCGACAACAACCTCTTCGTGAACTGCAACAGGGGGATGTCCATCAACAACTACCCCACGAACTACTGGTTCGGCAAGATACGCGGCACGCTCATCAAGCCGTGCCTCAAGGACGTGTGCATAACGAACGCGCCGTACGCCACGCGCTATCCGGGGATAGCAGACCTCCTGTGGACAAACCAGGTCAGCCACCTTGTCCGCAACGTGACGGTGGGCGACACGCCGCTTCTCGTGAACCCGCCGCCGCCAACGGTGGCGTACGGTAACTTCCACTTCGCGGAGATGCCGGACCTGGACAGGCTCGCGCGCGAGACGACGTGGCGCCCGATCCCCAAGGAGCGCGACACGGGCCCGCGCCCGAACCGGCTCTTCCTCCGCGCTATGGCGGCGGACCGCGCGCCCTGACGAA
>CAMOHV010000459.1 GCA_946615275.1 uncultured Verrucomicrobiota bacterium
CCGCCGCCACCGGCGCCAAGTACATCCAGATCGACTGGGGCTGGTACGGCACCGAGTGCGCCTGGACCGACGACGACCGTGCCGACTACCTCGCTCGCCATCCGGAGCTGAAGGACGACAAGACGTGGGTCGAGAACACCCACGCCAATCCGTTCACCACCGCCGCGGGAACCGTTCCATACCATCCATACTGGCCGTACGGCGGCCGCTCCGGAGTGGAGATGGACATGCCGAAGATCGTCTCCGCTCTGCGCGCGCAGGGCCTTGGTCTGTGCCTGTACGTGCACGGCGCCGTTCTTGAGGCGAACGACATGGATGCGCTCTTCGCCACATACGCGAAGTGGGGAGTCGCCGGGTTGAAGCCGGGGTTCGTCGGCTACGGCTCGCAGGCGACAACCGACTTCATCCGCAGAATGTGCGCGACCGCCGCGAAGCACCATCTTTGGCTGGACATCCACGATCTCCATGTTCCCGACGGCCTCGAGCGCACATGGCCGAACCTGATGATCACCGAGGGCGGCGGCGGCGAGGAGGGCAACCATCCCGTGCGCCAGGACGTGGCCCTGCCTTTCACGCGCTGCCTCGCGGGTCCGTTCGACTACACGCCCATGCTCTTCAACGCCGGCAAGGCCGGCGCCACGAAGCTCCACAAGCTCGCGATGTTCGTGGTCTATCCCGGCGCGACGGCCGTCATGCGCGGCAGCATCAAGGACCTCGTGGAGAAGAGCCCGGAGGCCGTGGAGTTCCTGCGCGCGCTGCCGTGGAACTACGACGACACGCGCGTCCTGGACGCGGAGATATCGCGCCACCTCACCGTCGTGCGCCGCAAGGGCGATTCGTTCTACATCGGCGGACTCACCGGCGTGTCCGAGCGCCGGACCGCGTTCGTCCTGGACTTCCTTCAGCCTGGGCGCGAGTACATGCTCAACCTCCTTGTGGACGATCCGTCCGACGCTTCCACTCCGCGCGGCTACCGTTTGAGCCGACAGACGGCGCGCAAGGACGACGCCGTCATGGTTACGATGTCTCCATCCGGCGGTTTCTGCGCCGTCATCACCCCGTGCAGGTAGCCCGCAGATCGTTTTCCCCTACACTGCGGGGCCAAGATTTGGTATAATCAGCTCGTGGACATCGAAGCGGCATACAACCAGGTAAGCTCGGCCATTGAGGCCGGGCGCGCTGCGCACGGCTACATAATCGTCGGCGCCGTCCGCGGCGCAGCCCTCGAGCTCGCCCAGCGCATACTCAAGGACATATTCGACTCCCACGTGGAGGATCGTGCCAACCCCGACATCCATTGGCTTCTCCCCGAAGGCAAGAAGCGCATCATACCCATAGACTCCATGCGCGAGAAGATGATCGAGCCAATGGGCAAGACGTCGTTCGCCGGCGGATGGAAGGCCGGCGTGATCGTCGGCGCGGACCGCATGGAGGCCCCCGCCGCAAATGCGTTCCTCAAGACTCTCGAGGAGCCCACGAAGAACACCATGTTCCTCCTTCTCTCCGACAGCCCCGAGCACCTCCTCCCCACCATCATATCCCGCTGCCAGAGGATCGACCTCGACGACACCCGCAGCCACGGCCTCGTCGACCCGTGGCTCACCCAGACCATAGCCGTGCTGGCCGCGAAGGACCTTTCCGGACTCGTCGCTAAGGCCGCCGCAGGACAGCGCCTTGCCGCCATCCTCGCCGCAATGAAGGCGAAGGCCGAAGAGCTCGTCGAGGCGGAGCTGGACAATGATGACGACGGTCCTGGCGAGGAGCTTTCCGACAAGGAGATGGAAGCTCTCGTATCATCCCGCTATCGCGAGATGCGCCTTGACTTCCTCCACACCGTGATGGCATGGTTCCGCGATCTGATGGCGCTTGTGGCGGCGGGGCCGGACGCGCCGGTTGTCCTCGAGAAGTTCCGTCCGGCGCTGGCGGCGCGCGCGGCTAGGCTTTCGCGCGCCGCCGCGTTCCGCAACGTGGAGGCCGTGGAGGAGATGGCCGCTTCGCTCGAGCGAAGCGTCAAGGAGGACGCGGTACTTTCGTTTTTCGCGGACAGGGTGTCCTTTGGCGCGGAGGGCGCATGACGGCGCCGGCGGTCGCTTCCGTCGTGATGCCGGAGCGCGGGGTCTTCCTTGTGCGCTGCCCGGAGGAGATGCCTCTCGATGATTGCAGGAAGGGGCGAACGGCCATAGTCTCGCTTGACTATGGCATGGACGTCGGGGAGCTAGTGTCGGCCGCGCCTTACGATCCTTCCGTGCATGGCGCTCGAATGCCGGGATATCGCCTGGAGCGCCTCGTGTCGGAGCCGGACAGGGCGCGGATCGCGGAGAACGCCGAACTGGCCGCCTCGATGAAGATTGCGTTCGAGAAGACCGTTGCGGCCGACGTGCCGGATCTGCGGGTCTTCGCGGCGCGGCTCTCGTTCGGACGAGGCAGGCTTTTCATCAGGTTCGTCTCGGAGAGGCGGCGGCCGGACCTTTCCCGCGCGGTGGCGGAGATGAAGCGGCTTTTCGGCGTGTCGGTGAACGCCTGGCAGATGGGGCCGCGCGACGAGGTCGCGTGCATGGGCGC
>CAMOHV010000460.1 GCA_946615275.1 uncultured Verrucomicrobiota bacterium
GAGATTACGGTGCGGACGAAATCTTGCGGGGTAGGCGGCGGATGTGGCAAGGCCGTCCCGGCCTTGCTGCAAGGGCGACGGCGCCCTTGCCACATCGCGAAATGAGAATATGGTGCGGACGAAATCCAATATGACGGTCACGCGGAACGCGTGACCCTGGTTAAGTGGCGGCAGAGCCGCCTTGAGTGGTTAAATCGCGGCTTCGCCGCTTTAAATGGTTAAGTCGCCGCTGCGCGGCTTTAAATTTAAAGGGCGAAGCCCGATTTAACCATTTAAAGGCCGTAGGCCGATTTAAAGGCCGAAGGCCACTTAAAGCCGCGAAACCGCCGACTTAAAATCGACCGTCACCTCCGCCTCGTGCACAGGCTCGTCGAGGATAACCGCCGCCCGAAGGGGCTTCGCCTTCTTCACCTTCGCGAACTGCGAACCGGCCTCCATCGGCAGACGCTCCTGCGCGAGATGCCACTTCGCGCCCTTCACGGAGATTCTGCATCTTGCCGACACCTTGCCGTCCGCGGAATCGAACACATACTCTCCGTTGCCGACATCTGCAATCTTCCCGAAGGTGATGAGCGCCGTCTCGAACGCGCCCTTCCCGTCGAATGCCACCTTGTCTGTGACGACTACCATTCCCTCCGCGCGCAGATATTCAAGCGTCCGCGTGAGCGCCACGAGGTTCGTCGCCGTGCGGTAGGCGCCCTTCATGTCGTACGTCACGGCGTCCCGCCCGTCCGTGAACGACACGTCCAGCACGTGCGCGCGCGAATGGAGGCCCTTCGACTGAAGATGTCCGTCCACTCGCGGGACGGGATGCCCGTACGAGTTGCGCATCGGGTTCTCGAAGCGCTTCGGGCCGAACGTGTCGAGATCGTACTCCACGTTGCCAGGGTCTCCCATCACTTCAACGCCGCCGACGGCGATGCAGTACGATCCCACGTCGTGGTGCCCGTGCGGGCGCGTGTTGTAGCCACCCTGGATTGCGCAGTAGATTGAATTGGACGTCGCCGCCCCGGGATTCGGACGGCAGACGAGCTGTGCGATTTCATCGGGATACCACGAGCGCGGCGGATACGCGAACGGCTTCCTTTCCCTCAAGAGAAACGCCTTCGGATCGCGGAACTCGCCGGCGCGCAGCGTGAAATCGGACAAGCCGGAGCGGAGGAAGCCCGCGCTCGCCGCGTCGCAGATGTCGTATTCCGGCCAGACAAGTCCGCCCAGATGGCACGAGGGCAAATAATTGCCGTGGTTGCAGTCCCCGAACGAGGGCCCGCCCATGTCGTTGTATTTGCTCCCATAGCACGACCCGAACATGCCTTTTGATTCGGGCTGGATGAACGAAAGATAGCTGCCCGTCGCCCGCTTGACCCAGAGCGCGAGGCGCATGTACTGTCCGAAGCCGTAGGACCAGTAGCTAGCACCCTCTTTGCAAAGCCCGTCCTTCGTGTAGCCCGCGAGATAGTACCGGATCGAGCGTTCGGCGAGCTCGATCGCGGTTGCGCGCTCCGCCGGATCGTCCAGCGCATGAATCGCCGCCGCCACCATGTACTCGTTGCAGGCGGCGTTCCAGTTGGTGAAGCTTCTATACCACCCGCACCTGTTGGCGTTGGCGACCTTCGGATCGCGCGCCATGCCGAGATACGTGTCGAGGCAATGCAGACGCAATGCCGCCAACGCCCGCGCGCGGACGTCGGGCGGAAGGCGCTCCCTCAGGACGTCTAGGACTACGGCGACGTCCTGGGCCACCTGTCCGTTCCCGAGCTCGATGATGTGTATCTTCCCGTTGAACGAGAGGCATTTGCGGTCATGGTAGCGCCCAGTCCAGCAGCGTCGCGAGGAGAGCAACTCAAGATACTCCACTATTTTTGGAAGGAATGCGCCTTTGTTCTCAAGGCATTCGGCGAGGGCAAGGCTGGCGAGATTGCGCTTGCACTTTTGCAGTGGTTGTGTCCATACTCCATATTCATTGTAGCGGGAATCGTCGGGCACGGGAATCGGCGCGGCGGCGATCTTGCGCGCCTGCTCCAAAAACGCGGCAGCGGGTTTACCCGTCGCCGCGATTCGATCCCAGAACTCCCGGTTGTCGATCCGCGTTTCCGCGAATCCGGCCTCGGGCCGCAACATCGCCTGTATCTCCCTGACGCGCGCGGCGTCCTGCGCCAGCGGCGGCACGTGCCGGTAGCGGTAGAGGCGGAGGGTGTCCGGCGGAATCGGCTCGCCGGCATCCACCTCGCCTCGTTCGGGCTCGCGCACGGAAAGGAGGTTTCCGTCAAACGAGACCTTCACGGCGGCCGGCTTGTCGCCCGCGTTCCAGACGAGGATGCCAACCTCGCCGTTCTTGCCGTCCCAGCGGTTCGCGACGATCTTCTCGCCGCCCGCCACGCTGAAATCCTCGTCGGCCTTGAACGTGCCGCAGAGAAGCAGGTCGCCGTTCGCGCGCCGGAAGTCGCTCACGCATTTAAGGTAGTCGCGGTTCACGCGCCATGTCTCGGATTTCATCAGCGGTATCTCGCCCGGCTTGGAGCGGATATTGTCGTAGTATCGTGGCACTGGCTCCTC
>CAMOHV010000461.1 GCA_946615275.1 uncultured Verrucomicrobiota bacterium
AAAGGAAAGACGATGAAATCTCATGGCGCAGAAATCTCGAGGCGCTTCTTCATAGGCGTGGGGGCGGGGTCGCTCCTGGGCGGATGCCGCGGCCTCTTCAGCGGATACACAGCGGCGCGCAGGCCCAAGCCCTCCGAGCGGATCAATCTCGCCGTTGTGGGATGTGGCACGATGGGGCGCGGCAACATGGAGATGTTCTTCCGCGATCCGCGAGTGCAGGTGGTGGCCGCATGCGATCCTGTTACCGAACTCAAGGAGTATGGCTACTCCGCCAACGGACGCGGCTGGGGCGGGCGCATCGCGTTCAAGAGGATGGCGGACGAGCATTACAAGGGGAACGTCTGCCGCGCCGTCGTCGATTTCCGCGAGATAGCCGACGATCCGGGGATCGACGCTGTGTGCGTCACCACGCCCGACCACTGGCATGCGATCGTCGCTCTCGCGTGCATGAAGAAGGGCAAGCATGTCTATTGCCAGAAGCCCATGTCCCTTGGAGTCTCGGAAGGCATCGAGATGGCGCGCGTCGCCAAGGAGACGGGCGTCACGTTCCAGGTCGGTTCGCAGCAGCGCAGCGCAAGCGAGTTCCGCGTGGCGGCGGAGTGGATCCGCAACGGCTATCTCGGCGAGTGCATGGAGTGCGAGGTGGGTCTGCCAGGAGGCCGCGGCCCCTATTGGGGCTATCCGGCCGACAAGACTCCGCGCAAGGCGCCTGAATATTTCTCCCCCGGCGGCATGTGGGATCTCTGGCAGGGACCTGCCGCCCATCACCCCGGCAACGCCTTCATCCCCGCCATCCACGGCCCCATGTGCTGGCGCTCCAACTCCCGCACCGGCGGCGGCATGATCACCGACTGGGGCGCGCACCACATCGACATCCTCCACTGGGCGCTGGGCGTGGAACGCAGCGGCCCCGTCGCCGTCGAGAACTTCAGAAGCGACGGTTTCGGCGCGGATCCCATCCTCGACTGGGCAGGGGAATATTCCTTCGATCTCGTCTACGCGAATGGCTTTCGCGCGCATGTCTCCAACAAGTTCCACAACGGGCTGAAGTTCATCGGCTCCAAGGGGAATGTGTATGTGGCGCGCGGCAAGCTCGAGCGCCCCGAGCATCTCAAGAAATGGAGCGAGAAGCGCGATCTCGGCCCGAACGAGGTCCGCCTCTACAAGCCTGCCGACGGCCACGACCACGAGAGCGACTTCATAGACGGCATCTACGAGAACCGTCCGATCGCCACAGACTGCGAGATCGGCCACCGCTCCATCTCGGCCTGCCACATCGCCAACATCTGCGAACGCCTCGGACTCTCCACTCTCAAGTGGGATCCGGCGGCGGAGCGTTTCGCCGGCGCGAACGCGGACGCGGCGAATGCGCTCCTCGAGGTGAAGCACCACAACGGCTGGTCCATCTGATTACATGAAACTGCGGACGGCCTTGATCGCATGCGGCCTCGCCGCCGCCGCGTCCGCGGCGGACGTCTCGGCGCGGCGCATGGTGTGGGCGCACTATGTGCCCTGGAACTGCCCCGAGAACCTTTCGCTTGGCGTCCTGAAGCACTACAATTTCCCCACCTTCGCCGGCAAGGGCGATGCCCCTCGCGCCGACGAGGTGCGCACCGCGCTCGCGCAGGGTGTAGAGGGGTTCTTCATGGACGTGGTAGTCCACAAGGACGGCTCCGCCGCATACTGGGACCTGCGCGAATTCCTCAAGGCAGCCGAGGGCACCGGCTTCCAGGTGGGCTTCTGCCTCGACGTGAAGACCTCCGTGGACGCGCAGGTGAAGATAATCGCGAAAATGCTCGAGACGTTCGGCTCCCACCCGAACTTCCCAACGTGGAAGGGACGGCCAGTGGCCATGACGTACACCTTCCGCGCATGGACCCCGGAAGAGTGGAAGGCCATCCTTGACGGTGTTGAGAAGGCGACAGGGCGCAGGCTTTTCCTCATCGGGAATGTCGGCCTTGGCTACAAGCGCTTCGTCCGCAAGGACATAGAACGGTATGCAGACGTCTTCGACATGGCCTACTTCTTCGGCAACGGCGGCCTTTCTGGGCAGGACCCCGCGGAGATCGACCGCGAGACAGCCGACGTGTGCCGCGCGCGCGGCAAGTGCTTCATGGGCACCGCGTGGCCAGGCTACTACGGCGCGTGGCTCAACGGGCGCAACGACTTCTACCAGCCCTACTGCGGCGTGGACCGCTTCATGGCCGGATACCATTCCGCCCGCGCCCTCGACACGCCTTGGCTCCATCTCACCACCTGGAACGACTACGACGAGACCGGCCTCGCCCCGCGCCGCCTCTCCACCGGCACCGCCGCGATGACGCGCGCCTTCGCCCGCGAGGTGAAGGGTGAAAGGCCGGCTGCCGAGCCAGATGTCGTCTTCGCATACCACCGCGAGGAGTTCCCCGGCACCCTCGTCCGCATCGAGGCGCTGCGCCTGCCATCCCAGGAGGCGCGCGGGATGGTGGTCGGCGGACGGCTCAAAAGCCCCGACGGCGAGGTCCGGGCGGTTCTGCCGCCAAAGACGCTTTCGAACGACTGGACTGCGG
>CAMOHV010000462.1 GCA_946615275.1 uncultured Verrucomicrobiota bacterium
TGGACCGGGGCGGCGTGGTGCGTGAACGACAGGGACGGAAACGTCTATCTGCCGGGAGGGTGGATGGTGCCTGCGGGGAGGACCGACGCGGAGAGGATGTCCGCGTCCGTCTCGGGCGAGCTGCTCACGGATGGCAGGGACATCTACGCCTGGACGCAGGGGAACGCGACAATCCGCAGACTCGAGGTGGTGCCGGGCGGGTTGAAGGCCACGGGTTTCTCGTTCAGGCTGGACGACTGGAAGTACGGCCTCTCGTTCGTTCCGGCGGGGTTGGAGAAGGGGTTTGGCGCGCGCGCGAAGCTGCTGGCGCTCGACCGCGGGAGGAAGGAGGTGCGCGCGTGGGACGCGGAGGGGTGTCCGCTAGGGGCGGTGTTCAAGTTCGCCGACAAGGTGGCGAAGCCCGAATTGGTGCATTCGGCGGGTGTCCATCCGGAGACGGGGGACATGCTGCTGGGGCTCTACTGGCCGGAGTCCAAGGTGCGAAGGTTCTCGCCGGATGGCGTGGAGGCGTTGGGCGGCGTATGGCCGGTGCCTTTCATGTGCGAGGGGATACAGCCTGTGGTCGGCGGCGGCACATGGTTTCTTGGCAGTACGGCGCGGAAGCTCTCGGACTCCTACGCTAAGCCGGTCACCCTCGGCTGGAACTCCCATGGAGTGCGCGGCGTGGCGCGCGGCACGGGCGGCTGGTGGCTCGCGACGACGCAGGGCGCGCAGTATTTCCCGGACTCCGCCCGGCGCGGTGCGCCGCCCGCCAGGCGCGTGGGCGGCCTCGCGGGCGTCAACGCGCTCGCCGTCTCGCACGGCTTCGTGATCGCCTTCGCCGACTACTCCATGTACGGCATGTGGCTGGACGACCTGCCGGACGAGCCGCTCTCGCGCGACCAGAACTGGACGGTGGGCGGCAAGTGGAGCGGGCGCGTCAAGTCGGTGGACGTCACGCCCGACGGGCGTTTCCTCATCGCCTGGACCGACGGCGGGCGCGACGAGACGTGGAGCTTCGATCCGCGCGTGACGGACTGGAAGGACCGTGCCAAGAGGATGTACAGGACATCCGAGCCGCCGCCGGCGCGCGCGCTAAACGAGGCGCGCGTCGGCCGCTGGCGCGCCGTTGCAGGCGGCGGGGAAATCGCGCTTTTCGATGGCGCCGAGAAGGTCGCCTCCATCGCCTCCGACGCCACGGCGCTCGCCGCAGATGGCCGATGGATCGTCGCGTACTCGCCGTCGCGCAAGGCGGTGGTCAGGCTGGCGGTCAGAGATTAGGTGTTGGCTGTTATACGGCAAGGAGTTGAAAGATGGTGGTTGACTGGATTCTAGTGGCGGTGGGCGGGGTGCTTTTGATCCTTGCGTTCGTGGGGTGCGTGGTGCCGTGCCTGCCAGGTCCGGTACTGGGCTGGTGCGCGCTGTTGTCGCTTGCATTCACACGCTTCGCGCTGCCCTCGGCGTGGTTGGCGGCGGCCGGCGTCGCGACTGGGATCGTGGTCGTGCTTGACTATGTGGTCCCTGCGTATGGGGCGAAGAGGTTCAAATGTTCTCGATGGGGCGTGGTGGGCTGCGCATTGGGGACGTTGGTTGGGATGTTCTTCTTCCCCTGGGGAGTATTGCTTGGGCCATTCCTGGGGGCGATCTTCGGGGAGTTGGTGTCGGGGCGCACGTTCGGTCTGGCGCTGAAGGGAGGATTCGGCGCGTTTCTTGGATTCCTTTCCGGCGTGTTCCTCAAGATATGCGCGGTATGCGCCTTCACCGGACTTTTCGTCTGGGGCGTTGTGAGGGCTTGAGCCGCCGGCGCGCTACATGTGATGCGGCAGGACGAGTCGGTGGGGCAGTCGGCGTGGCGGTTCGGAGGCCCAGGCGTCCAGTGCCTGGCAGATTGAAAGGAGTGTCCGCTCGCGGCGTTCCTTCGCAAGCGCGCATTCCCACACGATGACCACGTTCCAGCCGAGCTCCTTCCATTCTGCCTCGTGGCGCCTGTCGCGCTTGACGTTCCGCGACCATTTCGCCATCCAGAAGGGGATGTTGGACTTTGGCATGGTGGTCTGCGCGCAGCCGTGGCGGTGCCAGAAGCAGCCGCGCACTTCGATGAAGGTGTGTGCGCGGGGGATCACCACGTCAGGATGGCCGGGATAGCGCTTGTCGCAGACGCGGAAGCGCCATCCGGCGGCGTGCAGGCGGCGGCGCACGAGCAGTTCCGGCTTTGTGTCGCGTGCGCGGATGCGCGACATCACGTGGCTGCGCTGTTCTTTCGTAATGGTGTCCATCTCGTTTCGAGGTTGCTCCTTCCCGGGCAACAAGGGAATTTTACCACATTCCCCGACTCTTAACAACATCGGAAGCAATCGGTTTGCATCAAGTCCTTGATGCCATCATTGCCACGATGGAACGGACGGATATTTTGTCCGCGCGAGGAAATTCCCTCCACGCTCCGCGATATTATGGTAAAATACACTTCGCAAGCAGGCGGTGGTGGCCGCGTGCAGGAAGAGACAAGGAAGAATATCATGAAATACATCGCATACGTCGGGCATCAGACCGACGACAAGAACGAAGGCATA
>CAMOHV010000463.1 GCA_946615275.1 uncultured Verrucomicrobiota bacterium
CGCCAGTTTCGCCGCGGCGTTCATGTGCTGCGCGGCATGGGCCGCGGAGGTGACGGTTGACCTGCGCGCGGATGGCGGCGGGCAGAGGACTGTCCGCCCTGCCGGGGGGACGAGGCTTGCAAGCGCCGGCGCGGAGGAGGGCGTGCTGCGCACTGCGGCGCTTCCCGCGCGCGCGGCCGCGGTGCGCGCCCTCGAGGTGGGCGACGTCCTCGACGTCATCCTCTTCGACGGCGTCGAGGCGAAGATCCGCATCGTGGAGCGCACCGAGTCCCCGCTTGGCGGCAGGACGTTCCTGGGCGAGGCCCTTGGCAGCGGCGTGAAGAACGCCGTGGTGCTGCAGACCGAGGACGGCGTCACCATCGACATCGACGACTTCAACAACGCCCGCGTGTATTCTGTCGTCTCCTCGCCCGTCGGAGTCGCGGTGAAGGAGATCGACGCCAAGGCCGCCGCCGTCATGCCAACTGCCCCTGTCGACCCCGGTCTGCCGAAGAGCGGCGCGGGGAGGGGCGCTCTGCGCACGGCGGCGATGCGACTCGGGAGCGACCAGGCGTCCACACTCGTGGACATGCTGGTGGCGTACGACTCGGCGGCGGCGCAGTGGGCGCGGCAGAACGGCGGCGGAATCACGAACTTCGCCACGGTGGCGGTGCAGAAGATGAACGCCGCGCTTGCAAACACCGGCATTGACTCCCTCTTCCGCTTCCGCCTTGTGGGGGTGGTTGCGCTCGACGTCAACGGCGGAAGCGACTTGAATGGCGTCTTGGACGCGGTGCAGGCCGGCAGCGGGGTCTGGGCGCCGGTCAAGGCCAAGCGCAACGAGGTTGGCGCCGACGTCGTCACCACGCTAATCGACACCGGCTCCGCGGGCGGCAACACCGGGCTTGGGTTCTCGCTGACGGATACGGACTTCCAGGGCTTCTCGGAGCATCCCTACAACGTATGCGCCGTGCGTGCCGTCGTGCGCAGCCACACCATGACGCACGAGGTGGGCCACAACCTCGGCGCCGGCCACGCCACCGCCGTGAACTCGTCCGCGCAGAGCCCAGGGCCGCAGCTTTTCAGCTATTCGGCGGGCCACTACTTCACCGGCACGAACGGCGTCGCGTACCACACGATCATGGCGTACAACGCGGACGGCTTCGGCAACATGTACGAGTCCGTTCCGTTCTTCTCGTCGCCCGAATACGAGTTCATGGGCGTGCCGGTGGGCGACGCCTCGCACAACAACACCCGCACGCTGCGCGAGACGTTCCTCGCCGCCTCGCGTTGGCGGGCGCAGGTGATCCCGATGTCCTACGACGTGTACTTCTCCCCCGCGAGCGGCACGCTCTTCGACGGCTCGATCGCCGTGACCCTTACGCCCGGCTCGAGCGGCGCAGCCATCCGCTATACGCTCGACGGCTCCACGCCCACCATGTCCTCTCCGCTCTACTCCGGTCCGATAACGCTCCACGCCACCACCACCATCCGCGCCGCGACGGTCGAGGACGGCGCCGTTGGGCCGGTGTTCGAGGCCACGTACTACCAGCGCGACCTCGGCGCCGCCGTCGATGCTCCGCAGCTCGCCTGGACCACCTCCCCGACGCACCCATGGGAATTCCAGACGGCGAACACGCACGACGGCGTGGATGCCGCGCAGTCGTACGACGATGAGGAGTACTGGGGCGGCGAATCCTGGATGGAGGCGCCCGTGACAGGCCCGACGACCATGAGCTTCCGCTACAAGGCCATCAAGTACCACGGCGAATTCTCCGTTTCGGTCGACGGCGAGAAGGCGTTCTGCGACAGCTCTGATTCACAGGGCGACAGGTGGAACATCGCCGAGGTCGAAGTGCCCGCCGGGACGCACGTCGTCCGCTTCTCCTTCCAGTGCAAGGGCGGGCGCTACAGCGGCTTCAACGGCGCGTGGCTGGACACCGTCAAGTTCGACGCTCTTTCCCGCATGCCTTCGATATCCCCTGCGACGACTGACGACGAAGCCACTGCCACGACGTTCAACGGCGTACAGGAGGTCATGATAACTCCCCCCTCCGGACGGGAAGGCACGATCTACTACACGCTGGACGGCTCCGATCCGGCAGGCGAGAACGCGCTCGTCTACAGCGGCACGCTCGTCCTCACAAAGTCCACCCGCGTGCGCGCCGTGTTCGTGGAGGGCGGCAAGGATCCAAGCGTGGAGGTGGGCGGGCTCTATCTCGAACGCCATCCCTTGCAGCCAGGCGAATGGACCACGGACGTCGCCGGGGCCAAAACCGCCGCCGCGCAGAACGGCCGCCTAATCGCGGTGCTGCTCGCGTCGCGGGAGACGTGCTGGTGGTCCCAGCAGTTCTACAAGGTGGCCGAGAGCCCTGCGTTCCTCGCCTGGGCCAAGATGAACGGGATATATCTTGTTACGGCGGACACCTCCTGCAACGTCGATGCGCAGACAGCGTATGCCTATTTCTGGCGGCTCCATGGGAGCGGCTCAATCGGCTTCCCAACTTTGATGTTCGTCCAGCCGTCTGCGCCGGACACTGCCGTGGGGACCGGCCTTGCGCGGAACGAC
>CAMOHV010000464.1 GCA_946615275.1 uncultured Verrucomicrobiota bacterium
GTGTTCTGGCGCAACAAGCGGGCGTATCTCGGCGCGAGAAACATCAAGGACTCAAACGGATGGTTCCACATGCTCCATGAAACCGATGCGACACTTCGGTCGCAGTACGGTAACAGCGGCGAAATGCACTTGCAAAATGGCGGAGCCGATGTTGCGGCATACGTCGGCGTGACGAACTCGTTCGACGTGACCTTCGCGGATGGCTCGCAGACGATGGAATGGAACGGCACACAGGTGTTGAGCACGAACATCGCCGGCAACGTCGATACCGGCAACAACCTCTGCCTCTTCTCGTCGAGCCACTGGCGCTGGCGCTCCCAAGCGAGGTGCTATGGGCTTCAGATCTGGCAGGACGGCGCGCTCGTGCGCGACTTCAAGCCATGCCTCGTCGATGGCAAGGGTATGCTCTATGATGAAGTGACGAAGAGCATCTACCGCCCGTCGCCAGACATTCCCGCCTCCCGGACGGGACCGATAGTCCTTTCTGGCGAAGAGAAACCGATGTGCTATGTCGATTACGTGGAGACCGACGGGAAGGTGTTCGTTGACACGGACGTCATCGGCAAGGCCGCGACGATTGCCGAGTTCAAGGAAACGAGCATGCAGAAAGCATCTGGCACCGAGGAATGCTTCCTCGGCGCGTTTGGTAATAATGGTAGATTCTATCTGTGGTACCATGCAACTGGATATGCGGCGGGCCTTGGCTACGGTGCTACTTATTGGCGTCCGGTGACGACTGATCCAACCAAGGCAGGTGCATGGAACGACAAGGATCTCTATCCCCTTAAATCTGGCGACACGACGCACGCACGAGTGGTCTTCAAAGAAGGTTCACAGACCTTTACAGCCATCAACGATGAAAACGGGGACGAGACGCTCTGGACGTCATTGTCACTTTCTGGCGATTTCAATTCTAGCCGGAATCTCTATCTTTTCGCCAAGAACGACAGCGATGCGGGCACCCCGGTCTCCCCGGCCGCGTCGCGGTTCTATTTCCTGAAGTTCTGGCAAGGCGATGCAGACGGCAGTAACATGGCGCTGGTCCGCAACTTCAGGCCAGTGAAGCTCACGAACGGCCTCGTCGTGTTGTGGGACTTCGTGGAGAACAAGCCGTATGTCGCAAAATCGACGACCGCGCCCTACTACGACACGACATTCCCTGTAGTTGGACCTGATGGTGCGAAAATCGTCTTAGGAACGACGATCTTCATTCGCTGACGGAAGCGGGGCACGAAGATCCTCTTCGTGTGCTACGGACAAATGTACATTCTCGCATACGACTTCGGGACGGGTGGCATCAAGGCGTCGCTGTACGGCGCGGACGGCGTGTGCGCGGCGTCGGGCTTCGACGCCTACGAGACGTCCTATCCCGCGAGTGGATTCCACGAGCAGTCGCCGGAAGACTGGTGGCGCGCTACGGTGCGCTCAACGCGCATCCTCGCCGCGCAGGCAGGCGAAGAGGCGATGAAGCGCGTGCGCGCGCTCGGCATCTCCGGACATTCGCTCGGCGTGGTGCCGCTTGACGCCGCGGGGAATCTTCTACGGCCCACGGTGCCGATCTGGAGCGATTCGCGCGCCGGGGCCGAGGCGCAGGCGTTCTTCCGCGAGGTGCCGGAGGAGGCGTGGTACATGAAGACCGGGAGCGGTTTCCCGCCCGCGCTCTACTCCGTCTTCAAGCTTATGTGGTTCCGCGAGCGCGAGCCGGAATGGTTCGGACGCGCCGCGACGATCCTCGGGACGAAGGACTACATCAACTACCGTCTCTCTGGCGTGCGGGCGACCGACTTCTCCTACGCCTCCGGGACGGGCGTCTACGACCTCGCGGCGCGACGATACGACGATGGTCTCATCGCCGCCTCTGGCCTGCCGCGCTCACTCTTCCCCGAAATCGTCCCCGCCACGCAGGTGCTGGGCACGCTCACTCCTGACGCCGCGCGCGAGCTGGGCCTTCCGCAAGACGTGAAGGTCGTGGCGGGCGGCGTGGACAACTCGTGCATGGCGCTGGGCGCTGGCGCGTGGCGTGAAGGGCGGGCGTACTGCTCCCTCGGCTCCTCGGCGTGGATCGCGGTCTCTTCCGCGAAGCCGCTCCTCGATCCTGCGACGCGGCCATACGTGTTCGACCATGTGGTGCCCGGACAATACGCCTCGGCGCTCGCCATCTTCTCGGCCGGGACGGCGCACACTTGGTGCCGCGACGTGCTGTGCGGCGGGATGGACTACGCGGCCATGGACGCAGAGGCCGAAGCGGCGGGGCGCGGCGCGCACGACCTCTACTTCAATCCGTCGCTCGCGGGCGGCAGCTCCCTCGACGCGACGCCCGCGATGCGCGGAGCGTTCGCGAACCTCGACCTCCGGCACACGCGCGGCGACGTGGTGCGCGCCGTCATGGAGGGCGTCGCGTTCGGTTTGAGGCGCGTCCTCGACGAACTTGCGCGCCTCGCCCCGGTGGCGGAGCCGCTCACGCTCGTGGGCGGCGGCGCGAATTCGCCATTGTGGCGGCAGATCTACGCGGACGTGTACGGACGGCGCGTGGCGCGCGCCGCGATCG
>CAMOHV010000465.1 GCA_946615275.1 uncultured Verrucomicrobiota bacterium
CGAAGCAGGTATCCCCTTGCGCGAGGCGGGGCGGTATGGTATCATAGTGGGGCATGGAGGAAATGATGAAAGTATCCCGCAGATCATTCTTCGGCGCGGCCGGAATGGCCGCGGCCGCGGCAGCAAGTGGATGCGCCGGAGCGGGGGCCGCGAGGCCCTGCCCCAACGGCGCAAAGTCGTTCGCGTACGGCCCCAACGGCCGGCTCCGCGTCACGGTGCCCGGCCTCGCCAAGGACGTGCGCGTGTTCGTGATAGGGGACACGCACTTCGGCCGCCACGACGCCCGCGACGACGCCTACGCCGGCAACTACGCGCGCATGGCCCGCGGCATGGACCCCGCCAAGGGCTTCGCCGACACGCTCGCGAAGGCGAAGAAGGAGAAGCCGGACATCATGCTCCTCGCGGGCGACATCATCTCCTTCCCGACGCTGGCGAACGTCGAATGCGTCAAGTCTCAGCTGGACGCCTGCGGCGTGGACTGGTACTACGTGGCCGGCAACCACGACTGGCACTTCGAGGGCCTGCCGGGCTCCGACGAGGCGCAGCGCGCAGAGTGGGCCCCCAAGCGCCTCGCGCCGCTCTATCGCGGCCTCGACCCGTTCATGTCCTCGCGCGTCGTGAAAGGCGTGCGCTTCGTCGCGATCGACAACTCGATCTACCACGTCTCGGAAAGGCAGCTTGCGTTCTGGAAGGCCGAGGCGGCGAAGGGCGACCCGATCGTCCTTTTCATGCACATCCCTCTTTGGCTCGACGGCTGGGGGCGGCAGGGGCTATTCACGTGCGGCAACCCCGAATGGGGCGCGGCGACGGACCCGTACTGGGAGATAGAGCGGCGCGAGAGGTGGGCGGAGAGGCAGAGCCCGTCCACGTTCGCGTTCCGCGACGCGGTCCTCTCCACTCCGAACCTCGCCGCCGTGATGACGGGGCACATCCACACGCTTCTCGCCGGGTGCGAGCGCGGGAAGTACATGTTCACCACGCCCACCAACCGCAAGGGCGATTTCCTGGACGTCAGCTTCACCGCGAAGTGACGAGGGTGAGAGGCGAAGGGAGAAGCGCGGATGATCGATCTTTCGGTGAATCTCGGCGGGCTGGCGATGAAGACGCCCGTCACGACCGCGAGCGGCACGTTCGGCTACGGCGCGGAGTACGCCGGGGCGGTGGACTACTCGAAGCTGGGCGCGGTCACCGCGAAGGGAGTCCGGCTCGAGGCGTGGCCCGGGAATCCGATGCCGCGCCACGTGGAGGTGCCGGGCGGGCTCGTGAACGCGATAGGTCTGCAGGGGCCGGGAGTGGAGGCGTTCCTCGCCCACCATGTGCCTGAGTACGTCGAGACGGTGGGGCGGGACGCCCCGCCGATCATCGTGAACATCTGGGGCGGCAGCGTGGAGGAGTACGCCGAGGTGGCCGCGCGCATCGAACCGGGATTCCCGATCGGCGCGATAGAGATGAATGTGAGCTGCCCGAACGTCAAGGCCGGCGGGCACACGTTCGGACAGGACCCCAAGGTTCTCGCGGAGGTGGTGGGCGCCGTGCGCGCCGCCACGAAGCTGCCGCTCATAGTGAAGCTCGCGCCGAACGTGCCGTCGATAGCGCCCTACGCCAAGGCGTGCGAGGATTCCGGGGCGGACGCCCTTGCGCTCATAAACACGATCCCCGCGATGGTGATCGACGTCGAGACGCGCCGGCCCGTACTCGGCAACCGCACCGGCGGGCTCTCCGGGCGCGGCATCCACCCCGCCGCCGTGAAGGTGGTGTATGACGCGCACAATTGCACATCCCTGCCTATTCTCGCGATGGGCGGAGTCTACGAGGCGAAGGACGCCATCGAGTTCCTGCTCGCGGGCGCGACGGCTGTGGCGGTGGGGACGGCTCTCTTCACTGATCCGGACGTTCCGGCAAAGGTGTGCGACGGCATGGCGGAATACTGCGAGCGCCACGGATTCAAGGCTGTGCGCGACTTGACGGGGGCGCTGGAAACGTGAATTCTGCGTAAAAGCCTTAAGTACGAAGCGCTGCGGCAATGACGGAAAATATATTGAGTTCCGTCCTCGATCTCGTCGAGGAGTTTGGCCTCATTGGGTTGCTCTCTCTTGTTGTCTTCGTGGTTGCTGGGATTGCGAAGTGGGCGTTTCAAAGATTCTTCAAGTGCCATTCTCGCGCAATGTCTACCGCGTTCATGGCAATATGCATTACGGCTGCGATCTGGGCGGACAAGCGAAATGCCCCTGGAAATCCCTCGTCTCCGAGTGCGGCAATCACTCAAGATGACATTGCGCGCGGATTCGCTATCTCCGGCATCACAACCAATTCTCAATTCTCAATTCTCAATTCTCAATTTTCAACCCATTGTTCAATCGTGACCAATCGCAAATGGTTTCTTCGTGGCGCGTACGGGGATTGGTTTGCGCTTCCGGCGAATGGCTGGAACTTTCCGTTCCGTGGCGGTTGGATGGACGAGCCGGCCATCTGTGCGTGGGGCGAGGTGAGACCGTCCATAGGGGAGACGAACGCGCTGCCGCCGCTCGTCCCGTTCCAAGTGTCTC
>CAMOHV010000466.1 GCA_946615275.1 uncultured Verrucomicrobiota bacterium
AGAGGCACCGCAGCATGACCCCGTGATATCCACATTCACAAGCGCACAGGAGCGGGCTATCCTAAGCAAACTGCTTGCAAAGGGCCGCCGGTTCGTGAAGATCTATCCCGGCGGCATACCGCCACCTGAAATGCTGGAGCCTGAAGTGGCTGAGGCATGCAAGACGGGAAATGCACTTTTGATCTCGCCTGTTCCAACTGGAACGGGCATCAACAAGCAACGCGCCGTATGGTGCAACGAATATGTGCTGAAGAATTCGGTCGAAGTATGGGCGGGTGAAATCACGCCAGGCCATACGCTCGAATCTCTAGTGAAGGCGCTGCGGCCGAGATGTGCGGGCACAGAGGCCCGCCAGCCCAGCACGGAGGCCCGCCACGACGAGAAAGCGGGCGCGGAGGCCCGCCAGCCCAACCCGGAGGCCCGCCACGCCCATGAGGCCCTCCAGCCCTAAATCAGGTCGGGGTGGCGGGCTTCCATGCCCGCCACAAGGAGGTAGCAAAAAATGAAGCCAAGGTCATTCTTCCCGCTCTTCGCCACTAACTTCTTCGGCGTGGCGAACGACAACTTCCTCAAGACGCTCGCGAGCTTCACCGTGATCGGATGGCTCGCGGACGACCGCGCGCAGTCAGTCTTCATGGGGCTCACCGCCGGCGCGCTCGTCCTGCCCTACATCCTCTTCTCGCCCCTCGCCGACCGTCTCACCGCCGTCTTCTCTAAAAAGAAGATCCTGCGCCTCGCGAAATGTGCGGAGCTTCCCATCATGGCCGTGGCCATTGCCGGATTCGCGCTCCATTCGCCCGCGCTAGTCGTGGCGTCGGTCCTCCTCATGGGGCTTCAAAGCTCGCTATATTCGCCGGCGAAATACGCGCTCGTTCGCGACGTGGGCGGTGCGGACCGCATATCCACCGGCATGGGCGGCATGGAGGGCGTCGCCTTCCTGGCCGTTCTGGGCGGGACGATCGCCGCGTCCCTCGCGATGGACTTCGCGCCGACGTGGCTTCGCTACGCCGCGCTAGCCGCGTTCGCCCTTCTCGGCCTCGCGTTCAGCCACACAATCCGCGCCGAGGAGGAGCCCAACCACGCCATCCACTCGATCAACCCCATCAGGTACATGAAGCGCGCATTCCGCATCGCGCGCGGATACCAGGGGCTCAACTCCGTCATCGTCACGCTCTCCGTCTTCTGGTGGGCGGCGGCGATGCTCCAGATGGGGCTTCTCGTCTATGGCAAGCAGGTGCTTGGCCTCGACGCCACGCACACGGGCGTGATCCTCGCGGGGGCCGCCGTGGGCATCGTCGCGGGGCAGGTCACGGCGGGCTTCGTCGACAGGCGCCACTTCCTCCTCGGCGCTGTGCTGCCCACAGGATGGATCGCCGCCGCGCTTCTCTTCACGCTCCACTTCGCTCCGCTTTCGCCCGTCGCCTTCGGGGCGCTCGTCGCGCTCCTCGCCTTCGACTTCGGCTTCTTCAAGCTCCCGCTGGACGCGGAGATACAGAAGACCGTCAAAGGCCCCAAGCTCAACACGATGCTCGCCTACTTCAACCAGGTGTCGTTCATCTTCATGCTCGCCGCCTCGGGATGTTACGCGCTCGCGAGCTGGGCGTTCGGGCCGCGCGCGTTCCTCCTTCTCATCGCCGCCGCGATGGTCATCGCGCCCCTGGCGTTCGTCTTCACCAACCGCAAGGCGCTCTGCTTCCTCGGCCGCTGGATATTCAGGAGAAGATACGATGTGACGGTCGACGGACTCGAGAGCCTCGCGGACGGCCGGGCATATCTCGTCCTCCCCAACCATCCCGCGATCGTGGACCCCATGCTCGTGACGACGGAGCTGTGGCGCACGCCGCTGAAACCGCTCTGCGACGAATCGTTCTTCCACGCGGGGATCGTCGCGCCTGTCGTCCTGGGAACGCTTGGCGCCGTGGCCGTCCCCGACCTTCGGAAGCACCGCTCCAAGGCCGGCGCCACGATCGCGCGCGGCCTGAACGACATCGTCCTGGGCGCGCTCGCGCGCGGCGGCAGCGTGATCTTCTACCCGGCGGGGCACATCCACACTGAGCCCGACCGCGAGGAGATCGGCACGCGCCAGCTCGCGTACAACGTCTGCCGCGAGCTGCCGCCGGGCGTCGAGGTGATCGGCGTGAGGACGCGCGGGCTCTGGGGCAGCATCTGGAGCCGCGCCGGGCGCAAGGACTCGCCGCCTTTTGTGCCGACGCTCTTGAAGAGCGCCCTTCTCTGGCTCTTCGTCTCGCCCTTCAAGCGCCGCCGGAGGGTGACGATGCACGTGGAGAACATCACGGCGCAGACAAAAGAATGGGCGGCCGAAGGCGAGCGCCTCGCCTTCAACCGCCATCTTGAGGAGTGGTACAACGCAGAGTGACTAGCGGTTAACCACATCCAGCACGGCCTTGCGGAGACCTACGTAGTTTGTGCCGTCAAGCAGTTTCTTGAGGTCGAACTTCGCCGCAAGGGCGGTAAGCTCTGCGTCGCGCCCGCCCGCCTCCTTGAGGATGCGGAACTTCTCGGCCGCCTGGATGC
>CAMOHV010000467.1 GCA_946615275.1 uncultured Verrucomicrobiota bacterium
CGCGCCCATGTGTGCCTTGCGGGGAACCATGACGACGCCGTGTGTGGACGCTGCTCCACCGAGGACTTCAACGACATCGCGGCAAAGGCGGTTGAACGCCAGCGTGGGATGCTGACGGACAGCGCGCGTGCGTGGCTTGAGCGGCTGCCGTACGTCTGCGAGATGGACGGTTTCGCCTGCGCCCACGGCGACTTCTCCAATCCGCAGGCGTTCAACTACATCCTCGAACCGGAGGAGGCCATGCCTTCGTGGGAGGTGCGCGGCGAGCAGCTGCTCTTCGTGGGCCACACGCACAGGCCGGGCATCTTCGTCATCGGCGGCAGCGGTACGCCGCACCGCCTCGAGCCGGCGGACTTCGTGCTGGAGGACGGCAAGCGCTACATCGTGAACGTGGGCTCCGTGGGCTATCCCAGGAGCGGTGCGTGCCGCAGCTTCTACTGCATCTACGACGACTCCTCCCGCACGGTCTTCTTCCGCTCGCTGCCGTTCGACCTCGAGGGCTACAGGCGCAAGATGAACGGGCAGGGCCTGGACGAGGCGCCTTGGATCGCGGCGAGAGCGAAGGACCGCCAGCGCCCGAAGGTGCGCGCGGAGGCGCATTTCGGGAGGGGGGGGGGGCCCCCCGCCGCTAAGAAGGCCGTGGCGGCGCGTCCGCGGCCTGAGCTTGTGGCGCTGAGCGCGCCGCCGGCGGCGGACGCGCCGCGGTCCGCTCTGGGCCCCGCCATCGTGGTGGGGGCGCTGGCGCTCGCGCTCGCGGGCGTGTTCTGCACGGTGAAGCTCGTCGGATCTCTGCCTGACAAGAAAGAGCGCGAGGCCGTGGAGAAGGTTGAGGTCGTGAGCGTGCTCGGTGGCGAAGCCGATTCCGGCGATGCCGCCTACGACCTTGAGCGCCCCATCCCGCTCTCCGGCGGATGGAGGGCATACGTGGAGGCGCCTTCGCGGCAGAAGGTGGGCATCGTGGCGAATCTCAGCAAATCGGTTACGGCGTTCAGGATCGAGAACGAGGGGACGAACTGGGTGCGTCTGGTCAAGACGCGCTCGCTCTTCGAAAGGCCCGAGGCGATATACACGGCTATGGATGTGCTTACGCGGCCGCTGCCTGGGAGAAAGGCCAGCTTCGCGTTCAACACGCGCCTGGCCTTCTTCGGCGAGGATGGGAAGACGATCGGGCTGCCGACGCTGGACGGCGGCAAGAACTCGGCGAAGAATAAGGTGCCGGTGCCGGCTGGGGCGGTCTCGGCGGAGTTCCGCATAGACTGCAGGTCTGCCGGTACGAACGACGTCGCCGTGCCTTACTTCTCGCCAGATCCGCAGAAGGCGCCGGCAACGAAGGCAAGGACTTCAAGAAAAGCAAAAAAGGAGAAATGAACCATGTCGCTGCATGATGAAATCCAGGAGATGGGCGCAAAGGCCCGCGCCGCCGCGCGCGCGATGCGCGCGTTCGACACCGCCGCTAAGAACGCCGCCTTGACGGCGATCGCCGACGCCCTAGAGGCCGCCAAGCCGGCGATAGACGCCGCGAACGCGGAGGATGTGGCCGCCGCCTCCGCGAACGGCCTCTCGCCCGCGATGGTGGACCGCCTCACGCTCACCGAGCCGCGCTTCAAGTCGATGGTGGACGGCGTGAGGTACATCGTGTCGCTCCCCGATCCGGTGGGGGAGGTCATCTGGACGCGCGAACGCCCGAGCGGCATAAGGATCTCCAAGGTGCGCGAACCGTTCGGCGTGGTGGCGGTGGTGTTCGAGTCGCGCCCGAACGTGTTCGTGGACACTGCGGCGCTCTGCCTGAAGACGTCCAACGCGATCATCCTGCGCGGCGGCAAGGAGGCGCTTAGGAGCAACCTCGCGCTCGCCGCCGCCGTGCGCGAGGGGCTTGCGAAGGCGGGCCTCCCGGCGGACGCCGTGCAGCTCGTGTCCTCCACCGACCATGAGGGCGTGCGCGAGCTCGTGCGGATGCCGGAGTACGTCGACGTTGCGATCCCGCGCGGCGGCGAGCGCCTCATCCGCGCGATGTGCGAGGCCGCGCTCATACCCGTCCTCAAGCACTACAAGGGCGTGTGCCACGTGTACGTGGACGACTCCGCAGACCTTGCGATGGCGCTCTCCATCCTGAACAACGCCAAGATCCAGCGCCCCAGCGCGTGCAACGCGGCGGAGTGCCTGCTCGTCCACGAGACGGTGGCCCCGCTCTTCCTCCCGATGGTGAAGGCGTGGGCGGCGGGCGAGGGCGTGACGCTCCACGTGGAGGACGCCGACTGGACGCGCGAGTGGCTTTCGCTCGACCTCAACGTTGGCATAGTCAAGGACGTGGACGCCGCCATCGCGCACATCAACACATACGGCTCGCACCACAGCGACTGCATCGTCACCTCTGACGCCGCGCGCGCCGCGAAGTTTCTGCGCGACGTCGATTCCGCGGCCGTCTACCACAACGTCTCCACGCGCTTCACCGACGGTGCGGAGTTCGGCATGGGCGCGGAGATCGGCATCTCCACCGACAAGCTGCACGCCCGCGG
>CAMOHV010000468.1 GCA_946615275.1 uncultured Verrucomicrobiota bacterium
GCAGCAGTCCGCAGATCCCCATGGCCGTGCCGAGGCGGCTGCCGGAGGCGCGCGCCTTTTGGAACGCGGCGGCGGACGTGTAGGCATAGGCGATCGCGGCGCCGATGGTCGCGACGTCCACGATGAAGCCTATCGCAGTCCGGCCGAGGAACGGAATCAGAAGGGACACGCCGGAGATGAAGAGCACGGCAGCCGTCGGCGTGCCGTCCGGCCCCCTCGCGCCCAGGCGGGCCGGGAGTATGCCGTCGTCGGCCATCGCGCAGAGAAGCCGGCTGGCAACCGTCACGTTGCCCACGAGGTTGGTGAAGATCGCCGCAAGCGCCGTCACGCCGATGACGGCCATCCCGACGCCGCCGAACGACCGGATCACCGCCGCGAACGTCGGCAGCATCCGCGCCTTCCCCTGCCCGCCTTGCTGCGCGATGCAGTCGAGCCAGCCGCCCGGGCCCTCCGGGACGAGCGCGGGAAGGGCCACGAGGAAGGCGTATGCGAACGCCGACGCCGCGACGGCCCATGCCATCACCCGGAATGTCTTCCGGAGCGAGAAGTTGAATTCGCCCGACAGGTTCGAGATGGACTCGAACCCCACGTAGAACCATGGTGCGAGGGCGACGATCTTGAGGACCTGGGAGACAGGTGCCCCGCCGTCCGGCGCGAAGGCCGGCGCCGCCGTCCGCAGGTTGCCGCCGCAGCGGAACAACGCCCCCGCGAAGCAGACCGCGATGCCGGCTGCGAACAGCACCGCCAGGACGGTCTCCACGCGGCCCGCGAGGCGCCGCCGGCAGTTGATGGCGGCGGCGACGAGGATTGCCGCGCCCGAAAACAGGATGTCCCCGAAGAACACGTCGAAGCCGGCAAGCCGGTAGCTGAAGCCGAAGCGGAACACGTCGCCGAACAGGCTGCGCCCGACGATCGTGAGCGCCGTGGCGTTCGCCCAGACGATCGCAACGTACGTCAGGCAGAGGAACCACGAGCAGAGGAAGCCGTGGTCGATGCCGAACGCCCGCGTGGCGAAGGTAAACGCGCCACCCGGCCCGGGGTGGAAACGGGTCATGTAATGGTAGTTCCAGGCGATCACGGCCATGATCGCGGCGCCGATGAAGACACCGAGGGTCGTCCCGAGCGGCCCCGCCTTCGGCAGAAACACCGTCCCGGGCATTACGAACGCCCCCCACCCTACGGCCGTTCCAAACGCGAACGCCCAGGCTCCCAGCATTGATAGGTGCCTTGAGGAAACAGTCTTGTTCATTTGTCCACCTTCTGTTTGTCTTCTGTCTTCTGTCTTCTGTCTTCTGTCTCGTGATTCCAGATTTCAAATTCCAGATTCTCAGATTCTCAGATTCTCAATTCTCAATTCTCAATTCTCAATTGAAAACGATCCAGTCCTTCCTCAGCTCCTCCGTGAGCGGAGCCCTCTCGCGCACGACTCCCTCCAGCTTCTTGAATATCCGCACCACGGCCTCCTGCCCTAGCGTGGAGATGTCTCCGACGGTGCGCCGCCTTCGCCGCGGCCGTATCCGCCGCCGAGGACGACGCCCGCGAGGCGGGGGATGGACATGGCGTCGATGGCGGCGCCGATCTTCGCGACGGCGTCGGCCACCAGCGCCTCCACGGCCGCTGCTATGGCGAGGAACACTGGCGAAAGGAGGATCAGGCCGAGCGCGCTGCCGGCGATGTCGATCGCGCGCTTGGCGGCGTACGCGCCGAAGACGGTGAACTTCCACGCGCGGAGCCTGAGGCTGCGGCGCCTGTTCCCGTGCGCGCGTTCGGCGAATTCCTTGAGGAGCTGGTCGAGGTCTGCATCTTTCGTCCTGTCTAGGAGACTGTCCATTTTAGATCATCAAAGATCCTGCGTCATCGCCTTTATGCCTTCGATGAGGGAGGCGGACTGCACGGCGTCCTGCAGCTTCGCTGCCTGGCGCAGCTCGATGCCAAGCTGCGCCATCTCATTGTCGCCGGCGGCGAGCGCGTTGCCCTTGATGGTGTGGGCCACGCGGTCGAGGATCTCCCATGACGCGCCTGCGAGGGCCGTCACCGCCTCCTGCGCCTTCTCCTTCATGGAGGAGGCGTATTCGCCGTAGATTTCGTTCACCATGTCGGCGTCGCCGCCGAACTGTTCGTCCAGATACTGCTTGCAGCAGGGTTTCATTTTGTCTCCTCCTTGTCGTTTGCATTCCACGGGATGTAGAATATGGTTTCGTTGAGTTTTCCGAAGCGCTGGCGCTGTATGCCGTGGCAGAGCTGGCGCACCATGAGGCGCCCCGGAAGACGAAACCGTCCATGTCGCCCATCATGATGTCCGAGATGATCGCGCAGAACGAGCGGGGGTGCTTCTTGAGGAGGGCGACTGCCTCTTCCACAGAAGCGACGGCCACTGTCCCGTAGCCAGCCTTCTTCAATCGGGCGCAAACCGTCATGCGGATGAGTTTCTCGTCATCCAGAACGAGGATTTTCGCCTCGAATGTCTCTTTGCGCGCCATTTTTCTTCCTGTCGCCTATGGGCTTG